>JBJTWN010000215.1:0-5138 GCA_046081785.1 Cyanobium sp. | reverse complement strand
TTCGCGAAACTGCTGTCCCGGTAGGGAATCCAACATCGCGGCGGTCACATTGGCGATGTGGAAAAGATCGGGGTGCTCTTCCTTCAGCACATCCTTGGGGCCAAGCAACAGGGCTTTGAAGCTGGTGCCCGTGCCCTGCTTGTTCCAGTGGCGCTCCAACAAATCAGTGACACTGGCCAAAACCTGGCGGTGCCGCTCAGGGCTTAATCGCGGCACCAGCAAACGGCGCACGGCTGGAAGCAGCTCAAACTGCAAATGCTCGGGCGCTACGTCATCGCCCTGTCTCTCCAGCCGCCGCACCAACCCGCTCACTAACACCTCTGCCAGGGGCTGCGGAGAAAAAGCCCTTGGTGCTTCCGCCGCCTGGAGTAAGCGCAGGATGGGCAACGTCAACACGGGTGAGGCGGCCATCGCCATGAGCAGGTCTTGCGCTTCTGGACTGGCCCGGCTCTCAAACACCTGCCACAGGCTCTCTGCCTCTGCCTGGGAAAGCTCCTGATCACCCGCAGCTTCCTCGGCAGCGGGGGCGGCCGGGGGACCCGTCTTGGTCAACACCCTTCCCACGCAACGGGCACGGGGTTCACCAGCCACTAGGGCTGCCCAGGAGCTCAACTCGCGGCGATCCAAGGTGATCATCGGTAGGCGAAGGGCTGAATCTTCAGGCTCCGCATCGGCGGGCTCCGGGGGGTCCCAAGGATTGGGCAACCGCCTTATGACCTCATAGCGGCTGTTTGGAGCCAGAGCAATCCGGTTGCTGAAGGTCACCTGCTCGGCTTGGCTGAGAGCTGTAGTGGCCCAGTAGCGCGGCGGCAAGGTGTGGATCAGCACCAGCGGCTGGGAATGGGTCTTGCTTTCAAGCCAGGGGTTGATCGTGCCATCCCACCAATGGTGCCCAGCCGAATCGCTGAGCAGCAAAATCACGGTCGTCTGCTCCTCCACCCCGCCCCCCCGTTCAGGGGCAGTCAAATGGGAGGGCTCAAGCCGTTGCACCAACACCTGGCGGAAGGCCTGGCTGCTGGCGAGCACCCGTTGCAATTCCAATGCCAATGGCTCCCAAACCGCCATCGATACCCCCCCATCCAGCACTACACGCACCGTCACCTGGGCTAACAGGCGAGGACGAAACACGGGCCAGGCCAGCCTGGTTTCGGCACTCTTGCTGGCGCTGCGCTCCTCATCCAACACACTCAGGCGTGGATGGGGCCGGCGCTGCAACAAAGGGCGCAAGGCCTGGAGCAATTGAAGGGGGAAAGGAAGGAGGCCGATCTCGCTGACACGCACAGGTAGCGCCCCATGGCGGCTTCGCAGGGCTTCTTTCACATCTTCAGCATCTGGCAGTGTCGTTTCAGCCAGCAATCGAGCAGTGGGTTCCTCCTTCAACTCGGGTTGAGGTGGATCCGGGGGAAAAGGGCTCGGCAGCAAGGGATCAGGGGCGATCTGCTGATCAGGAGGAAGAACCTCATTTGGGGTGAAGTCTTCGTCTTGCACTTGGCTGGAGGATTCCCCTCCCTCTGAATCCATCAGATCGAGTTCCGTCAGCTGTTGCGATTGGGGTCGGGGTTGAGCTTGGAAAGGAGCAAAGGTTCTTGGCAGCGCCACCCCATCCAATTGCTCCGAAAGCCAGAGCCAATCCCTGATTTCCCTTGGATCCAGAGGCTCTCCATCGGCCTGGGCGAGGCTCAATCGCCACTGGAGGAGCTGGAGGAGCGTGCCTGAATCAGCCACTTTCACTCAGACGCTTCAAGAGGATGTCTCGCAACGTCTTGGCTTGCTGCTCCCCATGCTGCTTGCGTTCGGGGCCGCCGAGAAGATGGAGGGCATTGAGCAATTGGTCGATGGCCCGATCGCGCAGGCTGTCATTCTGGAGAAAGGCATTGATCTGCTCCAAAATTTCAGCCTCGTTCCATCCATCTTCCCCCCACTCTTGCTGGAAGTGAGACTTCACCACATCAAGAAGATAGGCTTCATCGGTGGGGGGAGGCATCTCCACACGAATGCAACGGCGATGGAAGGCGGGGGGAAAATCCCGTTCCCGGTTGGAGGTCATCACTACGATCGGGAAAGCCCGGCACTGCACACGCCCCTGATGGATTTGGGCCCTGAACCCAGGGTCATCCGTATCTACTTTGCCTTCCTCCTCGTTCTGGCGAGCAGCGCGTTTGAGGGGAGGGATCTCGTACCATCCCTCCTCAAACAGGTTCAACAATTCATTGGGCAATTGAATATCCGACTTGTCGATCTCATCGATCAGCAACACCCTCGGGCGTTCGAACGGTAGAAAAGCCGTTCCCAAGGGGCCGAGGGTGATGAAGTCCGTGGTCTTTGTCGTGGTGTCGGGTTTCTGCGAATCTCGCAACCGGTCGAGGGCTTCGTAGCGGTAGAGCCCCTCTGCATACTCCGTCCGGGGCGTGATGGGCCAATTGAGCACTCGGCCCAGCTTTAATTCATGGGCGATGGCATAGGCGAGGCTTGTTTTCCCTGTGCCGGGGGTGCCTGTCACGAGCAGGGGGCGGCGTAGATGGATCGCGGCATTCACCGCCAGACGCAGCTCTTCTCCCGCAGGGGTGAGCTGCCCATCGACTCCCAGCCGGGGCAAGCGAAATTTGGCACCACGACTGCTCTGACTCTCCGGCATTTCAGGGGTCACCCCGCCGTAAGGATCGAGCTCAGGGGGATCGAATCTCCGCCAAGGCGGCGGTTTAGGCAGCGAAGGGGGTATCGCTTCTGCAGTGTCATCAGGGTTGTTGGTGAAGGGGCCCCAGGAGGAAAGAGGCTCGGAAGGCGTTTGTGTCATAACTCTGGGGCTCAAAGAGAGCGGGTAGGGGAGGTTTCGGACCAGGGATGGCGATCGGGTCGATCCAGCAAAAGCACCAATCCCTTTGTGAGCGGATCTGTGATCCTGCTTCGCCGCAAGCGCGGCAACTTGTCCAGATGGCACCCAGACCAGGGGACGGGATCTCCATCGTTGTTGCCACTGAGCAAGCCTTCGTAGGCCGCATCGAGGTGAAGCTGACGGGCTTGTTCCAGGTTTGGCTCCGGGCTCCTCCACCAAATCGCCATTGGCAGCATGGCCTCCACCACCCGTCGCTGCCAGATCAGCTTGGCCCGCGGAGTGGAATCCAAAGGGACTAATCGTTTCAGGGCCACCAGATCATCTTGCTCCTCTGATTCCCTCAGCTTGTCCAGCTGAACAGCGGAGGGTCCCGTGATCCAACGTCCTTTTCCCTCAAGGAGCTGGTTGTATTTTTTGGGGAAATGGGAGCGGCGAGCCATCAGTGCCGGCTCTTCAAAACGTTCGGCCGATCTGAGTGTAAAAGACTGCCTTTTACACAGCTCTTCAACCTCGTCATACACACTTCTGCCATGGATCTTAATTCCCGCCCAATCGAAGGCGAGCAGCTCCGTCGGCACAAACAACTCCAATGTGATTGGGTTTACCAAGGGCTGGCGATCAATCCAGTCCACCGCTGCCTGCAATAGATCAGCAAAGGTGCTGCGAATGGGCGATACAGCTGCAGGTGAAGCGATGGCTGTCGAGGCAAGCAGGTAGGTGCCAAGATTCCCTGCTAGGGGCTGGTCTCGATAGTAGCCTGCGGCTGAATGATAGAGCTTTGATTCCCAGCTGTAGCTATACACTTCCCAAGGACTTTCTCGTTCAGCCCATTGAGGGTCATCCTCCAGCACTTCTCCACGCTGGAGAATCAGAGCTAGGCAATGTTCTGTTGGCTTCTGAAGATCAGGCGGGGTAGGCTCAAGAGGGGTGTTCCTGATGTCTGCTGCGATTCCTCCGGACTCAGCTCTCCATTGCGTCCACTCCTGAAGCCGTTGTTGGATCAAGTCCCGCAGCGCATCAAAGTTATTGCGTTGGATCGCTGTGCTGCCCCTGGGCATGATGATGTCCTTGAGGGCTGAGAGCATATCAATCATGCGGGTTTGCATGCTTTGGATGTTGGCCAGAGAGGCCCATCCATGCGGTGAACCCGTTCTAAGCGGATCCAGCTTCTCAAGATTGCTGTGATGCGATAGTTCCAACTCTGACCAATGATCGATCAACTCTTGGGAGGGAGAGATGTCTGTCTGGGCATCATCTAAAAGCAGCAAGCAGACTTTTTTCTGAAACTCCGCTCGCTGATAAGCAGAGCGCCGATACATCTGGAATAATTCCTCCACCATACAATGGTATGATCTGAGATATTTTGAGCTCACGACTGCCAGGAGGAGATCGGCCCTGGCAATCTGCGCGGCAAAATCTTCGATAGAATCTCCTATCTTTTGACGTCGTTTGTCGCGACCAACGACGATACGATCACGGGTCTCAAGAACCTCGCAAAGCTCATCTACGATCTTCTCGCGTTCCATGCCTTCTGGTGTGTCATCCCCCCAGGCATAGGAGACATAAACCAAGGCTTGAGGATTTGGCTGATCGTCAACCGGCATGCACAACCCTGATCTGGCCTTGAAGAAAGGTTGTTTCATTGTAGCTATCACAAAGGAACCACCCCCCTTGCATCAGCCAACAACTAGTTGTCATCAACATCTGATAACGTCATCACACCAGATTCAGTGAGCCCAGGCGCCCTCCCCATGCGCACGATCATCGACCTCCCCGAACCCGCCCGCCAGCAACTGGATGCCCTCTGCCGCCAGCGGGGAATTTCCCGGGCGGAGGCCTTGCGGCAGGCCCTGGCCCTTTGGCTGCAGCAGCAGCAGCAGCCGGATCACGCCCAGGTGTTTGGCCTCTGGCGCGACCGGCCCGGTGATGCCCTCAGCCTGCAGGAGGCGCTGCGGCAGGAGTGGGGCCAGCCCTGATCCTGCTCGATACCAACAGCTTGATCGATGTGCTGCGGGGCGAGGCGGTGGCGCTGCGTTGGCTGGAGCAGCAGGGCCAGGCGAGCATCAGCGTGATCACCTGGATCGAGGTGCTGGTGGGCTGCCGGCAGGGGGAGCGGGAGCGGGTGGAGGCCCGGCTGGCGAGCTTTCGCCGTTGGCCCGTGGACGACGCCATCGCCCGCGAGAGTGTGGGGTTGCGCCAACGCCATGGCCTCAAGGTGCCCGACGCGATCATCCTGGCCACGGCCCGCTGCGCCGGTCTTCCCCTGGCCACCCGCAACAGCCGAGATTTTCCCCTGGAGCTGGGG
>JBJTWN010000214.1:0-57566 GCA_046081785.1 Cyanobium sp. | reverse complement strand
CGTGGCTGAGAGCCTGCGCCGGATCGAGGGGTTGATGGGGGTGGGAGCCAGTGAGGGCTCCGAGCCTCTGCTGAGTGCCCGCCAGATCCAGATCGGTGATCTGGTGTTGCGGGAGATCCGCCTGCGCCTGAAGTTCCTGCTGGATGTGGGGCTCGATTACCTCAGCCTCGATCGCCCGGCCATGACCCTCAGCGGCGGCGAAGCCCAGCGCATCCGCCTGGCCACCCAGATCGGCGCCGGTCTCACCGGTGTGCTCTATGTGCTCGATGAACCCAGCATCGGCCTGCACCAGCGCGACAACGACCGCCTGCTGAACACGCTGGTCAAGCTGCGCGACCTGGGCAACACGCTGATCGTGGTTGAGCACGATGAGGACACGATCCGCGCCGCTGATCACATCGTTGATATCGGTCCCGGCGCCGGTGTTCACGGCGGTCACATCGTGGCGGAGGGCAGCCTCGAGGCGCTGCTGCAGGCGGAGGATTCGCTCACGGGGGCCTACCTGAGCGGCCGCCGTGCCATCCCCACCCCGGCAGAACGACGCCTCTCCGGAAGCCGCCGCCTTCGCTTGATCAACTGTTCGCGCAACAATCTGCGGGGTCTCACAGTCGATATCCCTCTAGGGAGGCTGGTGGCCGTCACCGGGGTGAGCGGGAGTGGCAAGAGCACCTTGGTGAACGAGCTGCTTCACCCCGCCCTGGAACACGAGTTGGGCTTGAAGGTGCCCTTTCCCTCCGGATTGGAGGAATTGCGGGGGATCCAAGCGGTCGACAAAGTGATCGTGATCGACCAGAGCCCGATCGGCCGCACCCCACGCTCCAACCCCGCCACTTACACCGGCGCATTTGACCCCATTCGTCAGGTGTTTGCCGCCACTGTGGAAGCCAAGGCCCGCGGCTATCAGGTTGGGCAATTCAGCTTCAATGTCAAAGGTGGCCGCTGCGAAGCCTGCGGCGGGCAGGGCGTGAATGTGATCGAGATGAATTTTCTGCCGGATGTGTATGTGCAGTGCGAGGTGTGCAAAGGGGCTCGCTACAACCGTGAAACGTTGCAGGTGACCTATCGGGATTTCACCATTGCTGATGTGCTGCAGATGACGGTGGAACAGGCTGCCAAGGAATTTGCCTCCATTCCCCAGGCAGCCGACCGCCTGCGCACCCTGGTGGATGTGGGCCTCGGCTACATCAAACTTGGCCAGCCGGCACCCACCCTCTCAGGGGGAGAGGCCCAGCGAGTGAAGCTGGCCACCGAATTGTCAAAACGCGCCACGGGCAAAACGCTCTATCTCATTGATGAACCCACCACTGGCCTGAGCTTCTATGACGTGCACAAGCTGGTGGACGTGGTGCAACGCCTCGTGGAGAAGGGCAATTCAGTGCTTGTGATCGAGCACAATCTCGATGTGATCCGTTGTGCCGACTGGATCATTGATCTGGGACCGGAAGGGGGCGACAAGGGCGGCGAGATTGTGGTGTGCGGCACGCCGGAAGAGGTGGCTGCCCATCCCACCAGCCACACAGGCCGCTACCTGCGGAAGGCCCTGGCCCAACATCCTGCCGCTGTAGCGGAGGAAGCTGCCTGATCAATAGGTGGGCTCTTGACCGGGGCCTGTGGGGTGCTCCTTGTTGCTATCCGGCATCCAGTAGCTGAGATCGTTTTGCCAATACATCCGACCTGCTAACCGTTCGCTGCTCAATTTGGAATTCCCCATCAGGCCGATCACCCGAGTCAGATCCACTGGCGAGAGGTTGGTGTCGATGTCCTCCCCGGCGATCTTGAGAAGCGTGGGTAGTTGCACCAGGGTGGAGGGGCTGACCAACTTTCGAAACACTTCATTGATCACCAGCCGCTGGCGATCCATGCGACCCAAATCCCCTGATTCATCGTGTCGGAAGCGCAGGAATCCCTCCAGTTCTTTGCCCTTTAGCGTTTGCTGGCCGGGATAGAGATCGATGTAAAGGCCCTGTGCATTGTCGACGTAATACATGCGCTTGGGCACATTCACCTCCACACCGCCGAGAGCTTCTGCCACCCTCTCGACGGCTCGCAGGTTGACCTTTAGATGTCTCTCCACTGGCTGGCCCACCAGTCGGCCCACCTCTTGGCGGGTGGCCTGGATGCCGGCCATTTCATAGAGAGCGTTCACCTTTTGCACCCCAAGGATCGGGGATTCCACGAATGTGTCACGCGGAACTTGGGTGATGCGGGTGAGACCATCCGCCACCCGGACGGTGAACATCACATCGGTGTTGCCCGACACATGATCGCTGCCGAGCACGAGGATCGGCTGATCGCTTTGTTGGGGCGCAGCGAGCATCGTGCCGACCGCCTTCGACCCCTGCCCAAGTCCTGCCAAGAGGTGGCCCAGGCTTTGAGAGGGTGCCGCCATCCCGACTCCCACACTGAGCCCTGCGGCAAAAGCCAGGGTTTGGCTGCCGTACCGTTGCCATCGCGGGGAAGTGGTCGCTTTCAGCGGCTGCACCACAGCGACGGGTTCAACCGTGCTGGATGGGGCGGTGCGGCGCCGCGAAGATCTGCCCTTGCTGGAGCGTGGGGACCTTCCAGGGGGGGGGATGAGTGGCGCCTGGCTCATGGACTTCCCTAATAGCCGGCAGGGTAAGGGCTGCAGCCCTTCTTCACCAGTGGCGCCAGGACGGTTTCTCCAGGCAAGCTGGAGGTTTCCAATCCTGTGTTCGTGCCTTTTCCATCCACCTTGGCGTTCCAGACGGCGGGCGATGCCGAGACGGCTCTTCCCCTTGGCCTGACGATGGCTGGCCTCGAGCGCTGGGCGCTTGTCTACCTGGGCTTGTCCTCGTTGGTGTTCGTGGTGGTTTGGGTGGTGGGCTACCTGCGCCGCTGAAGGACTCAGGAGAGCATGGTGAGCTGTCGCTCTGGTGGTTCCTCGCTGATGAAGCCGTAGGCCTCGAACACCGCAGGGTCCGCATGGGTGATGCGGGGCCCATCAGCGGTTTGTTCGAGCCGAAACCCTTCCGCTGCCATGCGGCGCATCAGCGCAGCTGCTTCTTGAAAGCGGGAAGCCATGGCCTCAAGGCTGGCGCAATCCGCCGTAAGGCCCGCTTCCGTCCAGGTGAAGTAGGGCATGGCGTCTCCCCCGAGGGAGCAACAAGTTTAGGTGGGTCGTAGTGCCAGGCCAAGCAACACGAGCAACAGGCTGGTCGCCCAAAAGCTGATCACCACGCCCTGCTCGCTGAGCCCCCCCAGCTCGAAATGGTGATGCAAGGGCGCCATCCGGAAGATGCGCTTTCCCTGTCCATCGGGACCCTTGGTGGCTTTGAACACCCACACCTGCAGGATCACGGAGAGCGATTCCGCCAGAAACACCCCTCCCATCACCAACAGGGGCCAAAGGCTGTTCGTCAGGAGGGCAACGGCGGAGAGGGCTGCGCCCATGGCCAAAGAACCCGTGTCGCCCATGAACACTTTGGCGGGGTGTCTGTTTTGGCTTAGAAAACCCAGCCAGCAGCCGGCCATGGCTGCGCAGAAGGCGGCAAGGGAGGGATCGCCGCCGTGGCCCCTGGCCATCAGCTGCAGGGCCATGCCAGTGAACACCACAGCTCCGCAACCGGCAGCCAATCCATCAAGGCCATCGGTGAGGTTGGTGGCGTTGCTTTCGGCAAGGAACACAAACAGCCCGAGGGGCCAGATCAGCAAGCCAAGGGGCAGCACCCATCCCAGGGGAAGGCCCACATCCCCGGGTGCGCCCCCACCGAGCCAGCCGCCCCGCCACACCCAAACCAGGAAGACAAAGGCTGCCAGCGCCTGCAGGGCGAGCTTGCCCCGGGGGGTGAGGCCTGTGTTGGTACGTTTGGTGAGGCTGCGCCAATCGTCCATGGCGCCAATGGCCATGTAGGCCAGAGTGACGGCCGCCACGGCCACCAACCGTGGATCTCTTGGGCTGGTCCAACCCCCCACGAGCACACCAACGGGAACCACAAGCAGCCCCCCCATTGTGGGAGTGCCGGCCTTGGCGAGGTGACCCTGGGGTCCGTCTTCGCGGATCACTTGGCCCATCTTCAGGCGCCGTAGCCGGGGCACTCCCCAGGCAGCCACCCCGGCACTCACAAGGGTTGAAATCACCAGCGGCAGTGTGAGATGGGAATTGGCCAGCCTGGCATCGGCAAGAAGACAGGCTCCAAGGAGAGCCACAACCAGGAGAGCCGCCGGGAGGCGGCCGTCAGCAACGCGCATGGGAGAAGATCAGTCCTCCCAGTCTTCCTCGGCGGGCTCCTCGGCCTGGGTGTAATCCTCTTTCTCTCCCATCAGGGCGGAGAGTTCCTCCTCTTCCACCGTGCTCACATCGGTGCTGGCGGTTTCCTCATCGGCCACCAGGCGACCGCTCGCCTCGAGCAAGGTGAGCAGATCTGGCTCGTCCCTCAGGGGAAGGACGGGTGCCGGCTCATCCCGGCGGTAGCGGGTGAGGGAGGGATTGATGCTGTCGAGAATGCTCATGCCGATGCTCCTGCCAGGGCTTTCACCAGTGCTGTGCGAAGGCCCATGCCATCCTGCTTGGCATGGGTAGATCCTTCACCATAGCTCCTTAACACACCTCGACTTCCTTTTTCCCATGGGCCTGACCAAGCTGCAGCAGCTGGCGCTCACCTGGCTGCTGGCCCTCGGCTTTAGTGCCCTGCTTGTGGCGGCGGGGCAGCGATGGCCTCAACCGCTGCCGATCCAGCCCATCTCGGTGTGGGCCGCTCTGCTTCTGCTGCCCTTGGCCACCCTGTTGGCGGTTTTGGTCCGTTGGTCGGTGCCCGAGGGTGGAGAATCCTCCGGAGCAATGCGGAACCGGTGATGGCTGCCAGTGGTGTTGGTGATGCCCCCCAGGGTCGGGCCCGAAGGGTTGTGCTGGCCTATTCCGGAGGGGTGGATACCAGCGTGTGCATTCCCTATCTCCTCCAGGAGTGGGGGGTGCAGGAGGTGATCACCTTCGCTGCTGATTTGGGCCAGGGCGACGAGCTCGAGCCCATCCGCCAGAAGGCTTTGGCCGCTGGGGCCAGCCAGTCTCTGGTGGCGGATCTGGTGGAGCCCTTCATCCGCGACTTTGCCTTTCCCGCCATCAAGGCCAACGCTCTCTACGAAGGTCGCTACCCCCTCTCCACGGCCCTTGCCCGGCCCTTGATCGCTCGGGAGCTGGTGGCGGTGGCACGCCAAGTGGGCGCTGACGCCGTGGCCCACGGTTGCACCGGGAAAGGGAATGACCAGGTGCGCTTCGATGTGGCCATCGGTGCCCTGGCTCCAGACCTCAAGGTGCTGGCCCCGGCACGGGAGTGGGGCATGAGCCGGGAGGAAACCATCGCCTATGGCGAACGCTGTGGCATTCCTGCGCCGGTGAGCAAGGCCTCCCCGTACTCCATCGACCTCAATTTGCTAGGACGCAGCATTGAGGCCGGCTGCCTGGAAGATCCGATGGTCGAGCCCCCGGAGGAGGTGTACGCCATGACGCGCTCTGTGGCGGCGGCACCGGCTGAGCCTCAAGTGGTGGAGATCGCCTTTGAGCAGGGCCTTCCAGTCGCGATCGACGGGGAGCGCCTGGATCCGGTGAGTCTGGTGCGCCGGGCCAACAGCCTTGCCGGAGACCATGGCTTCGGACGGCTTGACATGATTGAAAATCGGGTGGTGGGCATCAAGTCGAGGGAGATCTATGAAACCCCTGGTCTGCTGCTTCTGATCCGCGCCCACCAGGAACTGGAGACGCTCACACTGGCGGCGGATGTGCAGCGCTACAAGCGGCAGATTGAGGCCAGCTGGGCGGATCTGGTGTATCAAGGCCTTTGGTTTGGCCCGCTGAAGGAGGCCCTCGATGCCTTTGTCGATCGCACCCAGGCCACCGTCAACGGCAGCGTGCGAATCAAACTGCATCGTGGCAACGCCACCGTGATCGGGCGCCAGAGCCTCAGCGACAGCCTCTATGTGAGTGACATGGCCACCTATGGGGCTGAGGATCGCTTTGACCACCGAGCTGCAGAGGGATTTATTTATGTCTGGGGCCTGCCAACCCGCCTTTGGTCAGCCCGTCACCGTTGAGACGTGCAGCTCGGAGAGGGCATCCGAAGTTGGAGTCAGAGGTGGCGGAGCCTCAAGGCCCGCCTCAGGCCCAGCCCATGGGTGATTGGGAAGGCGTCCTGGTCTGGCTTTGGGGTGTCCGCTGAGGATCCCTCAGGCAAGAGGTTGGGTGAGAACGGGCTGCCCGCACTGTTAGTCAGTAACCCCAGTAAATGATGTTGCAGCAGGGCATTGTCCTCTTCCAGCTGACGTTGCTCGCTGAGGAGCGTGCGGAGCCTCAGCTGAAACTTCCGCTCAAGGATGGCCGGCAGCTCTTCTAAAAGCTCATGAAGATTGTGAGCTTCAGCTCGGGCAGCTTCCAAATCTCTCTGGAGCCTCTGCAGGGTCGGCGAGGCCGGGGCGTCCTGCAAGCTGGTGGAAGGAGGGGGTGTCTCCTGGTGGAGGGCCACCAGCCTGAGGGTGCGCTGGCCAGATTGGCTTGTTGGAACGGTGTGTTCTGCGGTCATGGATCTATCCCCCTTGGCGTCCCCGATGGTGCGCCAACTTAACCGGGTGACCGCTTTTCAACAACTGGTCTCGCCAGCCTCAGTCTTCAGCGGGTGTGCTGCCGGAGGGCGCTGTTGCAGGGGTGGCCGGAGCGGTTTCGGTGGCGACAAGAGCCCTCGGTGGGGGCATCGGCCCCGACTGCTTGACAGTGAGGTAGCGGATCACATCTTCGGAGAGGCGCATGGCCCGTTCCAGGGGAGCCACCTGCTGGCCATCGCCGTTGTGGTTCAGCTGCACGTAGATGCCTTCCCGGTGCTTGCCGATCGGGTAGGCGAGTCGGCGCTTGCCACGCATTTGGGTGTCCAGCACTTCACCTCCGGCCTCGGTCACCAGGTCGCGGTATTTGGTGATGTGGCTTTCCACCTCCTCCTCCGGGATGTCCGGCCGGAGGATGTACATCGTTTCGTAGTAGGGCTGGGTCATGGCTGGGCGTCGTGGTCGCCTCGAGACGGGATTGGCTCGAAAGAGGCTGGCGGCTTGAATCCGTCAGCAACGGCGGAACCCAAAATGTATCGCAGCGCCTGGCCCCCTTCCGCCGCTTGGCTCGACGGTGAGTCTTGAGCTCCGGATGCGGTTGGCTCTGGTCTTGGATCGCTTCCTGGGCTCTCAGGCTCAGGTCCCAGCGGTTCCAGCACCACCATCACAGGGCGCACGCTGCCCTCAGGGTTGGGGGCTTGGCGTTCCGCCCAGCGTTCCAACGCCACCCGTGACCGGGGAGAAGGGGTGACGATGGTCTCCGCAACGCCATCAGGTTTCAAGGCCATCGGATATTCCTCCGCGCTGTTCAGATGGGGTGCAGGCAAGCGCACCACTTCAGCGGGGAGCACCTGCTCCTGGCCATGGAGGAGGGCACGCATGGCTGGCCGCCAGTGCGGTGGCACCGCCGTGAGCCGATCAGCTGCGCGGGCTCGCAGCAGCTGCTCAAGACGGGCTGCGGGCACCATGGCCTTCTCCTTGAGGGCCTCCAATCCCAGCGGGCCACCTAGCTGGAGGGCGCCACTCAGGCCTTGCGCCGAGGCTGGTTCTACGAGGTTTTGCTGTTGAAGGGGGGCGTAACGCTCCGGGTTCAAATTGGTCATGGTGAGGGGTTGGTGCCGCCTCGCCTCCCCGTCAAAAGGCGGGCTGGTCGGAGGATTGATCCAGGGCTTCGGGAAGGGTGGGGTCTGCGGTAGACGGGCCAGGAAGGAGAAGGATGGAGGCGGTCCATGTGGTTCCCCCACCAGGGCCTTGGAGTTGGGATGGGGCTGCCTGGGCCATGGCACCGCTTCGGAGACGACCAGAGGGAGCCATAGGCCGCCTGCCAAAGCACCCAGCCAGAGGAGGGCCCAGGGGCCCGCGGGGCGGTTGGTTGGTGAGGGTTCGAAGCGGTTTAAGCGGCGGGCCATGGCGCGGAGGTGGTTAGTTGTTCTTGCCTCCCACGTCTTGAAGAATGCGCACCAACGCCAGGATGTTCACCAGGCCGGTGATGGGTTGGGTGATGGAGTTGAGGGCGTCACTGCCGGAAGCCAGCACGCTCCGGTTAACCACCACGCTGTCGCCATCCCTCAGTGGTGGATTGCGGGGTCCGCTCACCCCTTGCTGGTAATCGATGGCGAATCGCCGCAAGGTGGCTGTTCCGTCGCGGTTGATGCGCACCAATTCCACGTTGTTGCGATTGGCACGCATCGGCGTGGGCCCCCCAGCGGCAAGGAGGGCCTGGAGCAGAGGTGTGCCAGCCCGCAGCTGCAGCCGGCCAGGGCTTTTCACCTCACCAACAACGTTGACGCTGATGGTTTCTGGGGAAAGGTTGGCGGCAGCAAGCTCGAGCACTTCGTTGGGCTGTGGAGAAGCGGTACGTCCGATGAGGATCGTGTCACCATCAAAGAGAAAGGGATTTTGCCTTTTGTCCCCCTTTTGGAGCAGGGCGGCCAGATCGAGATGGGTTTGCATCAGCTGGTCGCCGCCCCCTGGCACCCGGCGTTGCAAAAGCACATGCCGCAAGTTGGCGTTCAGGGTGATGCCTCCTGCTTTCTGCAGGGCCGACACCACCGTGGGCAATCCTGGGATGGTGCTGATCTTCCCTTCCACACCGGAGCCTTCTCCACCGGGGTTGAGCAGATAAAGACCAGGATTTTCAACCTCCCCCACCACCGAGATTTGCAGGGGGCGGGGTTGGGCCACCCGGAGCGTGAGTTCCGGCTGGCGTAAAAAGCGGCGATAGAGGCTGATGAGCCAACGATTAGCCTGGCTTACAGTGAGCCCATCGAGCACCACAGACCCGATGAGCGGCAGAGTGGTGCTGCCATCATTCAACAATTGAAAACTTCCCCCCAAGTTGGCGTTGCCGCTGGAGAGAAAGCTCAAGTCAAGTTTGTCACCTGCACCCAAAATGTAGGAGCCAAAATCGGAGCGGAGCGTTTGAGGTGTGGCGGGAGGGGACGAGCGGAAGTCCTGGGCGGTGCCCGAAAGGGTTTGGGCAAAGGCTGGGAGGGGGCTCATCATCAGCAGAGCAATACAGAGCGAGCCAAGGCGAGGCCCTCGCGATTTCAAATGTGTTGGGGGGAAAATTGTTAATGACATTATCACTACTCCCATCACTTGGTTTACAGATTAGTTCTCGCGCTGATCGCCCGGCGACCTGCGGCGATCAGATTTGCGTCTGGCCACCTGCCAAAACCGCGGGCCGGGAGGGAGAAAGTTGCTATTGGGCAAACGGATAGAAAGCCCAGTCCCCTCCTTTTTCGTTGGCTTGCCGCAGAGATATCCTTTCTAGTAGGGCGATAGTTGACTGTCCGAAAAAAGCTTATGTGGTGGTTGTTTTATGCTCGTGTCCCTTTCCTTGTCCCAATATTTCGGTTTGCTTGTTTTACACTAGAAAAACAAGGTGATTAGGAACCTCCATCCTTGGGCAACATTGGCGCCAAATCGGGCACCGGCGGAGAGTCCCGCTTCCGGGAGGCGGGAGGACTCTCCTTGGCTGCCCCTTCTCGGCCGGCCATCGACGGAGAGGACATCCAGATCGCCGATCTCCTGCAGGTGCTGCGCCGTCGCAGCCGCCTGGCTCTCTCGACGTTCACGGCCACCTTGTTGCTTGGTGCCTTGTTTACCGTCTGGCAGAGGGCCTACAGCCCGGTTTTCCAAGGCAGCTTCAAGCTTTTGGTGAGCGATCCGATCAATTCAGATGATCGCCAGGGTGCACCAGACGCCGGGGGTGCACTGGAGAATCTCGCCCTGCAGGGCAGTGGGGGGGCAGCCAACACCTCCACCTTGATCCAGGTGCTGACCAGCCCGCTCTTGCTCTCACCGATCGAGCGTCGTTTGGGCTTGGAGGAAGGAAAGCTGGGCTCCATCTCCATCTCGACACCAAAGGCAACCGGGAAGGCAGGCAACGATGGGGTGCTCGAGGTCACTCTGCAGTGGCCTGATCCAGTGCAGGGACAGGAGATTTTGCAAAAACTCAGCGCCGAGTACCTGGCCTACTCCCTGCGACAGCGCCAGGAGAAGCTCACCCAAGGTTTGGCCTTTCTGGATCAACAGGCACCCGAGCTGCAAGCCAGGGTGGTTGCCCTGCAAAATCGCTTAGCGACGTTCCGCCAGAGCAGTGGTTTTGTAGAGCCTGCGGAGCAAGCTCAAGCCATCAAACAGCAACAGCTGGAGTTGAGCAACAGCCGCAAGGATTTGGAGCAGAAGCAAGCCCGCTTGGAGGGTCTCGCTGCTGCTGTGCGGCGGGGCCAGCTCAACGGCGCGCCTTTTCAGGGCCCCAATTCGACCCTTCAGGGGCCGACAACCGGCAAAGGATCGGAAGGTGGGGTGGTGAGCAGCGCCTTCACAAATTTGCTGCAGGATCTCACCCAGGTGGAAAAGCAGCTGGCAGAGGCCGAAGCCACCTACACCGACGAGGCACCCCAAGTTCGTGAGTTGCGATCCAAGCGAGATCGATTGCGCCCTCTTCTGCAGCGTCGAGAGCTGGATGCCATTCAAGCCAGCCTGAGCGAAAACCAGTCGCAGCTTGAAGAGATTCTTCGCCAGCAAGAGCAATTGGCCCGACGCTTCCAGGTCAACCCTGTTCAGATGAAGGAGTACGAGGCCCTGCAGCAACAGCTGGTGGTGGCCCGCGACAACCTGACCTCCTACATCAAGGCCCGCGAGAGCTTTCGCTTGCAAGTCGCCCAACGCACGGTTCCCTGGAGCGTGTTGGCTCCCCCACGCTTCAAAGCCAGCCCGGTGATCCCGAGCGTGCCCCGCAACCTGCTGCTCTCCATGGTTCTGGGAGGCTTGGCGGGGGTGGGTGTGGCCCTCCTGCGGGATCGGCTCGACCATGTCTTCCACAACCCCAAGGAGCTCAGGGAGGCTCTGGCCATGCCCCTGCTGGGGGTTGTTCCCTACCTGAGGGGAGGGGAGGGCAGCACGATCAGCCAAACCCTCGCCACGCTTGACGGCGGCGAGCGGTTTGCCATCAAGGAGTCGTTGCGCAATCTTTTTGCCAACTTTCGCCTGTTGAGAGCTGATAAACCCGTGCGACTGGTGGCGTTCACCTCCTCCACTCAGGGGGAGGGGAAGAGCATCACATCGGCCTTGTTTGCCCAAACCCTGGCGCAGCTTGGTCAGCGGGTGCTGCTGGTGGATAGCGACATGCGTAGACCAATGCTTCACCGTTTATTGGGTGTGACGAACAGGCAGGGACTGTCAAGCCTGCTCACGGACTCCAGGCTGGAGATCAAAGCGGTGGTGCAGACCCTTGAACCTGGGCTCGATTTGTTGACTGCCGGTCCACTGCCACCGGATCCAACCCAGCTGTTGAGCTCTGAGCGCTGTGGGCTGGTGGTGGAGGCGATCCGCCAACTGCCTGGATACGACCTGGTGATTTTCGACACCCCGCCGGCCTTGCTGTTGAGCGACCCGGTGTTGCTGGCTGGCCATCTGGATGGCCTGATCTTTCTGGTGGGGCTATCGCGGGTGAATCGCGATCTGCCGGCCCAAGCGCTCGAGCGGGTGAGGGATACGGGGGTGGATGTGTTGGGTGTGCTTGCCAATCAGCCTGTGCGAAACGGCTCCGTCTCCCTGGGTTACGGTTACGGCTACAGCGATTACGCGGCTGTAAAGGTGCCGGAGCCGCAACAGGCCTTGGCTGGTGAAGCTGTGGAACCCGTTGGCCTCGGCCCTCGCCCACTGAAGAAACCCCGCCGCCGGCTCTCCCTTGGCACCGGATCCCGCAGGCTGATCCACTGGCTTGATGAGCGGGAATGAATCCACTCGCTGCACGGGCATCGTCCATGTCCTTGCTCTCCCGGCTGAAGGCATTCCAGCCCCTCGTCCATGCCATTGGCCCTCGCCGGCAAAAGCAACTGTTGGCCTTGCAACTTGTGAATGTCCTGGCTGCGCTGGGGGAGGTGGCCAATCTGGGGGCTCTTCTCCCTTTCCTTCGGCTGCTCGCCAGCCCGGGGGAGGGCTTGAGAGCATTGGGTCCCATGGCAGCGCCATTGCGCTCCCTGCCCGCGGACAACCTTTTACTGGCCGTTGGGCTCGGCTTCATGGCGGTGGTGGTGCTGAGCACGCTGTTGCGGATGTTCGCTGTTCGGCTGCAGCTGCGTCTCAGTGCCTTGATCGTGGCTGAGTTGGGTGAGCGGGTGTTTCTCGCCGTGTTGCGACAACCCTTCGCCTGGCATCTGCGCCACAACAGCAGCAGCGTGCTGAGTTTTCTCACCAATGATGTGCAAATGGCTCAGGTGAGCATCAATGCAGCGCTGATGCTTTTGATGAACCTTTCAATCCTTGTTCTTCTTGGAGCTTCATTATTTTTGATGGCGCCCCTTGTGATGCTGCTGATCGCTCCTCTGTTGGGGGGGTTCTACCTGTTGGTCTTTGCCTTCACTAAGGCGACGTTGAAAGCAGATGGCTACCAAGCTACAGCGAGTTATCAAAGTAGCCTTCAGTTGGCCCAGGAGGCCTTGGGTGGCATTCGGGATGTGCTGCTGGATCGGAGCGAGGGTTTTTTCTTCAAGGCTTATACCGAACGGACGCGCTCTTTTCTGTTCACCAGGGAGGCCATCAACATCAAGACCGCGACACCCCGCTTTGCGATTGAGGGCTTCGTTCTCCTGTTGATTGTGGGGCTCTCCCTCTCCCTGGCACTCATGGGCCAAGGGATCGAGCGCCAGTTGCCGTTGTTGGGTTCCCTCTCGCTGGGCGCCTATCGATTGCTGCAGCCTTTGCAACAATGCTTTGTCTCGGGGAGCAACTTGCAGGCCAATCTGGCTTCCATCAAGAGGCTTGAACCTTTTCTGGGCCCGGCCTCCCCTCAGCCAAGCCCATCCAGCCCCTTGTTCCCGTTGCCCGTCACTGATCCGGCTGTTCCAGTGGTGCAACTGATGGATGTGGGATTCCGCTACAACTCAGCGGGTCCATTCGTGCTCAAGCAGATCAATCTTGCCATCCGCACCGGCGAGCGGGTGGCGATTGTGGGTAGCACTGGTAGTGGCAAGAGCACCATGAGTGATTTGATTCTGGGCCTGTTGGCGCCAAGCCAGGGGCAGTTGCTGGTCTATGGACAGGATCTCCACGGTAGACCTGGGGCAGTGGAAGCTTGGCAGAGAATGGTGGCCCATGTGCCACAGCACATCTATCTCAGCGATGCAAGTTTTGCCGCCAACATCGCCTTTGGCATTCCGGACGAACGGATCGATCTGAAACGGGTGCAGCAGGCGGCCAGACAGGCTCGCATCGCAGAGGTAATCGAAAACAGCTCCGAGGGATACGACACGCTGGTGGGGGAGCGGGGAGTGCGACTGAGCGGTGGCCAACGACAGCGGATTGGCATTGCCCGTGCCCTGTATAAACGTGCGGAATTGTTGGTGTTAGATGAAGCCACGAGTGCTCTCGACAACCGTACTGAATCTGAGGTGATGGAGGCGATCCAAGGCTTGAGTTCCAAGCTCACCCTTGTCATGATTGCCCATCGATTAACCACAGTCCAAGCTTGCGACCGCATTATTTGTCTTGAACAAGGAAGGATGACTGGCCTCGGTGACTACTATGAATTGTTGGAAACGAATGCTTCCTTCCAATCCTTGGTTGGCGCAAAGACACATCCTAGTGAATAGCAATGTTAAGCATGAAAACGAATCATTAAGAGCCGCTTTCTGGCAAGTCCCGTTCTCCTGTGATATTATTGAATCATAAGACAGGCCTAATTTCAGCAAGAATGACAGACGTTCCTCTTTTGAATGTCGCCTCACATATGCTTGCACCACGAAGGTTTCACATTAAAGAATGGCTGAAGGACCAAAGAAATGCTTACCGATTTAGAGTTCGCATGAATGCTTGCGATTACGGTTTTATTCATCCGGTTAAATGTGGGGGAACGTTCCTGAAAACGGTTTTAGGAGAACACTTCAACCTCTTTTGTTGGGATCATGAATCCAAGCTCATCCATTTTGGCGCGCAACATAAACTTTTTTTTGCATGTAGAGATCCCATCGCTCGTTTTGAATCGGCATTCTACTCGCCACTTCACAGGGATGATTTTCTTTCCCCGAAAAGACGTAGATTCTATAATAGATATCCAACCGTCAATCACTACGTCAAGGCCTTGTCTGAAGATCCAGTTCCTACGATGAGATACGCCTATCTCCAGAACGATCTGGTGGGGAGATTTAGTCAGTACTCTTATTGGCTAGGCCATCAAGGTACGATCAAAAGACATCATCATAAAATTCGATTTGTTTTTCGAGCCGAGTCGCTCAATCAAGATATTGATTGTTTTTTTAATTCTCAGGGTATTGCTTCACCAGATCTCTCACGTCAGTCAAGATATGCTAAGCCAAGTTCAAGATTTGAACCCCTAGACCAGCAAAGTCACAACTTCCTATCAGGCTTTTTAAGCAAGGAGTATGAACTCATTAATTGTCTTTTGTCCGCTAAGGGCTTGCCCCTTTACCAGATACCTCAAGCGTAGTCCATTACATGAACCTCCAAACTCCTGCTAGCCACCCTGTCAAGGTCGTTATCACGTCTGGAGTGAGAATGTTTCACTTGCCCTACCTTGCAGGTGCGCTCAATCCGGCGACTATCGACTATACGCTTCTAATCGGTCTTTACCCCACGCCATTCATACAACGATTATTACGCTTTTTCTCACCAAGAAGACAATTAAAAGTTTGGGCAAGGCAGCAGAGCATTCCCTTCGCACGTATCCAAACATGTGTCTTGGCAGAGTTCATCGCGCAACTGCAGGAAGCCTCACGCAAGTTAACTACATTCTCGCCGATAAACAACCTTCTTGCCTACCTTGTCCACTATGTCTTTGCATTAAAAGCCCTTTTTGTCTTACAAAGAGTGCGGCCTGAGATTTATCATTATCGATGTGCATTCGGGCTTTTCACGTTGCCATTCGCACGTCAAAAAGGAATAATTAAACTCTGCGACCACAGCATAGCTCACCCTAGGTTTATTGATTACTTGACTGAGCATCACGGCTGTCTGCCACAGCCCATGGATAGGGAGATAGATAAGTCTGTCGATATTGTTCAGAGATTCATGTGGGTAGATCTTCGCCGATCTGACCATATTGTAGTGAACTCGTCTTTCGTTAAGCGAACTCTTCTTCTTGCAGGGATCTGTCCAGAAAAAATTTCTGTTGTCGAGCTTTCCGTTGACGAGACTTTCATCGGAAAGGCAAAGTCGTTGGAACAGTCGGTGCGCAAAAGATCAGCAACCGAACTATTGTTTGCGGGATCATGGGTGAAGCGTAAAGGCATTGATTGGCTCTCACAGACAGTAGATCAACTTTCCAGTCTGGTCAGATTAAGGATTGCCGGAACATCAGCTAGTGCGGTGCGTGAATACTGCCGAAGCATGGGGCTGTTCGAGGAGCCCTTTGTCGGGCTTGGCTATCTCTCAAGAGAGGCACTCGCCCATGAAATGCTCCAGACCAAGATTTTTGTCTTTCCGTCTTTTTGTGAGGGATATGCCAAAACGATTCAAGAGGCGATGGTCTGCGGCTGCTTCATTATTGCTACCCCGAATAGTGGATTCTCCATAGGAGATGGAGCTTGCGGGATTCTTGTTGATCCAGCTGAGCCAAAACAATTAGCTGAGGCGATCAAATCTGCCTTGGTTGATCCGCTGCTAGATGCTTATTGTCAGCAGAATAAAGACTACGCACGTGAAAGATATTCCCCTGCTTCCTATGCGGAGAATATGGGAAAGCTTTATCAGGCCTTGCTTGGCTAATTTCTAATGTCCCTGCCAGGCTTTCGTTTGAACCTGTATGTTAGACCCATAATTGCTGCATTTCTCGCACAAGTCTGGCTGGGAAGAGTCAATCTGATTGATGCTTTCGCTCTGGTTTGGTTTGTGTTAGGTGGTGGGCATAGATTTTTCTTTGCCTCGTTTTCTCAACAGTTTTGGAGGGTGGGTTTGTTCTATTTTACGAGCCTCATGCTTGTGTTCAGTGATGTGATTAATCAAACTGATTATGGCACTCTTTTAAAGGGGGGTGGTGCCTACTTGATTTTTCCAACAACGGTTCTGTTTCTTCTCAGGACATTGACCACCAATCAGCTATGGATATTTAATTTGGCCGTCATGATGCTGAATGTTCTTTTTAGCAAGTCGGATGTCATGGCAGAAGGCTTTAGCCAAGAAGCATTCAAGTTTGGATTCTCCTATGCGGCTGTATATCTCTCTCTTCAACTTGTAGAGACTTTCTTTGGCCGTCTTGGCTTGTTGGGCTGCTCTATTCTATCTACCATAGTGATTTCATTGCTGGGCGCATGGGGGAATCTGAGATTATTGGCCTTTGTAGCAACTGTGAGCTTGGCCATGATCATGATCCTTCGAGTCTTGCCCCAAATCCGCACCTCACAACGCAAGCGATCTTCGCTGCTGCTTGCTACAGCTATTATTTTCCCCTTTGCCTTGATAGGACTTTCTCTCCTGTTTTCGTCTCTTTCGACGTTTTTGCTTTTTCTCATCCCCACTGAGATGATTGATCCAGATGCTGCACTTAAAACTGTTCAGCAATCCGCTGGAGATCTTGGCATTCTTTTCGGTGGTCGCGGTGAGATCTTTTCTGCAGTGTTCGCCTGGCTGGACAAGCCCATTTTGGGGTGGGGATCATGGGCAAAAGATCCCTTTGCCCAATATTCCATTGCAGGAGTGAGTTTAATGGAGCAACTAAATTACACCAAGGATATTGCTTGGCTCGATCAGTTCACTACCGATGCCGGCTCACTTTTGATCCCTGCCCATTCGGTACTTTGGGCAGCTCTCGTCTGGGGAGGACTATTGGCTTTTCTGCCTGTGTATTTCTTTTTAATTCAATTTCTTCATTCCACCGTTCATGCTATCTACTCTAAACATGCGAGGCCAAAATATCGCCATGCTTTTATTGCCTGCTTCTCGATGTGGATGCTTCTGTTTAGCCCTTTTGGATATAGCAATCGAATCCAGCTGGCTATGATGACAGCGTTTATTATATCTTGGTCTCAATCAGCAGCTTCCGAGACGAGGTTGGCGGATCAGTAACGGCTTTCCCCTCCATCCACGCAAGCCACACACCGTCTTCGCCAATTGGGCGCATATGCTTGATTGCAGATAACCCGATTGACTATGAATGAATATGGCGGAGGCCGGCTCTCTTTGTGCAAGAAGCTGAATGCCTATTGGCTATCCCCTTCCCGCGCCGGTCGCTGTTGATCTAACTGAAGAGGAAGCTGTCGATTTCTTTCGCCAATCTGTCGCGATAGAAGATCCCATCCGACATGATTAGCTGCTGGAAAAGGTGCCAAGACGTATCCCTGCTGGGAAGGATTAGTTTGAATCCGAGTCCCCATCATGATCTATCATGATTTGAATGGACAAACCTTTTTTTTCAGTGGTTACGATTAGCTATAACCAAGGGGCATATCTCCCCTGCTGCTTGTCGAGTGTGAAGGAGCAAGACTTTCCTGCTGTGGAGCATATTGTTGTTGATCCTGGCAGTTGTGATCAGAGCATCCATCTAATCCACCAGGCTATTCCTCCCGTGCGAGCCATCTTGGAGCCCGACGCTGGACCTGCTGATGGGCTTAACAAGGGATTTGATGAGGCCTTGGGCGATTATGTTCTGTTTATCAATGCCGATGACTCTTTGCTGCCTGGTGCTTTGAGTCGTGCTCATGCGGTGTTGCGTCAACACAACTGGCCTGATCTTCTGTTGCTTGGCGGAATCGTGTGTCGCGAAGAGGACGGCACACAATCCCGCATGTTTCCAGGATCGACTCTTGGCTGGATCCAGGCCTTGGGCCTCTCCCATTTTTTTCAGCAGGGTCTCATCATTAAGCTGCGCACGTTTCGCCTCACCAGAGGCTTTAATCTTGACAACAAGACTTGTTGGGATGTTGAGCTTCTTCATCAAGTTGCTTCATTGCCCAATGTGAGAGTACGTCGGGCGAGGCATGCCATTGCTGTTTTCCGTATTCATTCCAGCTCGATTTCGGGCAGTGGTCGCCTGAAAGAGGCCTATCACAGTGACCTGAGGCGAATTGCTCAGACTTATTATGGGAAGACCGTGTTAACAGCCCGATCGTTGTTGGATCTGTTTCCGTCTCCATTGCTCAGAATCATGAAGTATCTCCTTGACCCACGCCTTTGTTTCTGGATGGCCAAAGCCTCCTTCCGTCCATCGTTCTGACTGAAGAGCTGATGCCGAATGTTCTGGTCCTCTGGTCCCATTCGTCGGGGTACTTGCATGCTTGCCTGCAACAATTGGGCCAACTTGCCAAGGTAAGTACCGTTTTCTTTGAGCCCACAGAAGTGGCGCCTTTTTCGAAGCCTGATGATGAGCACTGTAGCTATAACATCACCTGGATCAATCCAGCTGACCCATCCTCTGTTGGCCGAGGGCTCTTCACAGCTCAGCGGAGTAATCCTGATCTCTGCTTGATCAGTGGTTGGCATCATCGATTTTATATGAAGTTTGTGGCAGACCAGCTCCCAGGTTCCTGCATCAAGGTCATATGTTTTGACTGGCAATGGCATTTGACCCCGAGAAATCTTGTTAAGGCAGCCTATGGCTATTTTTACCGTGCGCGTTTCTTTGATGCGGCATTTGTGGGCGGGGAGCGCCAATATCAATTTGCTATTCGGGTCGGCTTTAAGCCTGAGCGTGTGTATCAAGGCGTTTTCAGCGCCGATGCAATCTCTATCCACCCCAAGCCATGGGCCCAGCGTTTGAATCGAGTTGTTTTTGTCGGTCGCCTGGTGCAAAGCAAGGGCTGTGCTGATTTGGTGACGGCGTGGCGTTGGTTGCAAGCCCATGCTCTGTTGCCTGACGATTGGTATTTGGATGTTCTTGGTGTTGGCCCTTATGCCCCCCAATTCCAACAATTGCTGCGCTGCAACTGCCATGGATTTTTACAGCCAAGTCAGCTGCTAGATGTGATATGTGATGGCAAAATTCTTTGTGCCCCAAGCCTCGAAGAGCCCTGGGGTCTCCAGATCCATGAAGCGGCTTGTGCAGGTCTAGCTATTCTGGCTACAGACTCTTGTGGCTCCGCCGTTCATCTCGTCAGATCAGGATTCAATGGCACCATCCTTCCAAGTGGCCAGCCTAACTGCTTGGCCATCTCCCTTAAAAGGTTGATTGATCTTGATCAGCCCCAGCACAACAAGCTGCAAGCGTTTGGAGCGAGAAGTGAATGGCTCTCTCGGCAGTTCTCCCCCTCCATATGGGCTGAGACTGTTTTGCAGATGATCACTGACTTCACCACGACGTTGCGTGACTGATCGTGCTAACCCTCTGCATCAGCAATCTGGTCAGCCGCTTGCCGCTGTTCAAGAACCACCAATGAAGCTCCTTGTTGTCACCAGGGGGTTGAATCCTGCGGGCGGTGGTCCGGTCGAGGGGATCCTCCAGCTCACTCCCCAGCTTGCCTCTCTTGGAGTGCAGTCATCGCTTCTGTGCCTTGATCCACCTGATGCTCCTTGGTTGGAGCACTTGTCTTTCCCTGTGATCGCGTTGGGACCCGTTTCAAGCCGCTATGGCTTTCGTCTCGGCCTCTCCAAACGCATTGCCTCCCTGGCGCTGGAGCACGACGCTGTCATCGTTCATGGCCTCTGGCAATTCCACGGCTTTGCCACCTGGCGGGCCCTGCGCGGAAGTGACATCCCTTACTTTGTTTTTCCGCACGGAATGCTGGATCCCTGGTTCAAACGCACCTATCCCGTGAAGCATCTCAAAAAATGGGCGTATTGGCCTTGGGCTGACTACCGGGTTCTCAGGGATGCCAGGGCTGTGTTGTTCACTACTGAGCAGGAGCGATTGTTGGCGAGGCAATCCTTCTGGTTGTATGCCGCAAACGAGCGAGTGGTGGGATTTGGCGCGATGGCGCCCCCCGCAGATGGGCTGTATCAGCGGCAGCTGTTCCTCGCTCACTTCCCACACCTGCGCGGCCAGCGGGTCTTCCTTTATCTCAGTCGCATTCACCCCAAGAAGGGCGTGGATCTTTTGCTTGAGGCTTTTGCAGAGGTCGCCGCTAGCGATCCGAGCCTGCATTTGGTGATTGCAGGACCCGATCAAGTGGGATGGCAAGCCTCCTTGCAGAAGCGGGCTGCCAAGCTGGCCATCGCCGACCGGCTCACATGGACCGGCATGCTTACGGGCGATCTCAAATGGGGCGCTTTTTACGCGGCAGAGCTGTTCTGCTTACCATCCCACCAGGAGAACTTTGGTGTGGTGGTGGCGGAGGCGCTTGCTTGCGGCCTGCCGGTGGCCATTGCCGAACCTGTGAACATCTCGGCCGAGGTTGCTGCGGCTGGGGCTGGTTTGGTCTCGCCAGACACCAAGCCAGGCACTACTGAGGCTCTACGCGAGTGGGTGGCCCTGTCTGACTCGGAGAAGGCCCAGATGGGCCGACGAGCGCAGCACTTGTATCGCACCAGATTTGATTTTGCCAATGTGGCAGGCAATCTGTTGGCATTGCTCAAAGTTGCTGTTGATGAAAGAGAATGATCTCCGTCCGGGTTGGCTGGGGTGGGGCGATGTTCACCCCTCGCTTTCTTTTCTGTTTGTCATGCTGATTCACCGTCTGAAGCGATTGTTCGAATTGCTCGTTCCTCTGGACGGTTTCATGCTGCATTGTCACTATCTGCTTAACGCGACGATCCGACTCTCTCCTCCAATAGATGGCGCTAATCACGAGAGCATCAACCTCTTCATTTGTGGACCCCCAAGAAGTGGCACAACCCTTCTGATTAATTCTTTGATTCGTCACCCCGAAATTGCAGGTTTTCTTGATGAGACGAACTTCTTTTCCTGCGCCAACCCTTTGCGTTCGCGATTTCTCCCGCTCTCCAGAGAGCGATCCCGCCAGATTCTGTTATGCTCTCCAACCAGGGGAGCTGCTTATAGCTTGCTAGCCGATGCGATTCGAACCAATGCAAAAAAGCGGGTTGTGGCTGAAAAAACCCCACAACACTGCTTTGTGTTGGATCGAATTAGCAGGGAGGTTCCAGGGGCTAAGTTTATCTTTATTGTCCGCAACCCTGTCGATTCGGTTGCATCTATGATTGCTAATAGGGAAATTATCCCTCAGGGTTCAAGCGCTGCCGTCGCCACGCGTTATTGGCTGAGGTCTGTTCGGTCTCTCTTGGGTTTTAACGATAAACATCCTGACGTTGTCTTGATTCTCAAATATGAGGATCTTTGCCTAAACCCGACATCTGTGGCTGCCCAAATCTGTCGGTTTCTTGGGCTTGACTTTTATGATCTCTTTGTGCCTGCCGCGAGCAAGGCTGCTCAAGTGCGACATGTCTACTCAGGGCGCAAAGGCTTTGAAAACATTAATAAACCTCCTGTTTATGTCAACCCTGCTCCCCTGCCAGGCTCTGATTTGGCCGATGTTGAGAACTTGCTGTTAGCGGGAAGAATACTTTATGAAAGGCTCTAATCTTCACAAGCCTCTAGAGGGGGTTGCGAGTCGATCCGGCAATTGCTTCACCATCCAAAGTCGTGCGTATCGACTGCTTTGGAATTTTGCTTATGCCTTGTTTTTTCGTCCTTCGCCACGCCCATTTCATTTTTGGCGGCGATGGATGCTGCGGGCATTTGGAGCAAAGATAGCTGGGCCAGCACGAATTTATCCAAACGCGCGTATTTGGTGGCCTGCCCACCTCGTGATTCGGGGTAGATCTGGCATCGCTGATGAGGCCTGGATCTACAATGTTGCCCCTGTTGAAATTGGCCATAATGTCGTCATCTCGCAGCAAGTGATGATTTGTACCGCTAGTCACGATTACACCATTCCGGGTTTTCCATTGATTGCTTCATCTATTCGTATTGATGACGAGGCTTGGCTTGCTGCCAGGTGCTTTGTTCATCCAGGTGTGTCTGTCGGCAGGGGTTGTATCGTCGGTGCCTGTTCTGTCGTTGTGAAATCATTGCTCCCTTGGGGCGTGTATGCGGGCAACCCCGCCATTAAGCTAAAGGACAGACAACCCATTCATAGCAAAGGCTCTTAAGCTGCCATGGCTTTTGGCTCTGTGTTGATCCTGACCAAGAACGAACAGCAAGATCTTCCTGGTTGTTTGGCCTCTGTCTCCTGGTGTGACGATGTGGTTGTTTACGACTCTTGTAGCACTGACCGTACACAGGACCTTGCTCGTGCAGCCGGTGCCCGTTGCATTGAGCGACGTTTTGATGATTGGTCTTCCCATCAAAATTGGGCGCTACGTAATATCACCTTCCGCCATCCATGGATTCTTTATCTCGATGCTGATGAGCGTTTGACTGTGGAGGCCGTGGCCGAGCTGCAATCGCTCTGGCTCAACCCGCCCCAAAACTACGTCGCATACCGCATCCGTCGCAGGGATTTCTTTCGTGGACGGCATCTGCGTTACGTGCAGGCTTCTCCCTGGTACATCCGGTTCTTTCGGCCCGAATGTGTGCGCTATGAACGCCTTGTCAATCCGGTCACCCTTGTGGATGGGCCCGTGGGTGAATTGGTCCATCCCCTCGATCATTACCCCTTTTCGAAGGGTCTCAGCCATTGGATTGCTCGGCACAATTCTTATAGCAGTCTTGAAGCGCAGCAGATCATGGACAACCGTCGCAGCCAAGAGCCTTTCAGCCTGGTAGCGGCCTTCTTTGAATCCGACTTTCACCGGCGCCGCTTTCACCAGAAGGAATTTTTCTACCGTCTTCCCGCCCGACCTCTGTTGAAGTTTTTGTACCTTTATTGTTTCAAGCGGGGCTTCCTTGACGGTGGGCCAGGCCTCACTTATGCCATCTTGCAAACCATCTACGAATTCATGATCTGCCTCAAAGTTGAGGAGTTGCAACTGCAGCAGATGGCTCGTGTGGTGAAGTCGTCCTAGCAACTCGTGAGGCAAGCCAGCAGTTTCTGCTCCATTGCACGAAGCACTGCCTCCTTCCCGAAGCGCTGTTCGGCAAGCTGGCGAGCCTGGTCGCCAAGCTGCTCTCTGAGCACGGGATCTTCCACTAGTCGCCTCACCGCCTGTGCGAAGGCGCGAGGGTCCTCCGGCTCCACTCGCAGTCCGGCTCGTTCCGCCAGCTGTCCTAGTTCGCTGTGGGTCGGCGAGCTCGCCACGAGCGGTCTGCCACTCGCCAGGATCCCCATCAGTTTGGAAGGCAGAACGAGATCCGCCGCTCCGGCCCTTTGCGGCAGGAGGTGCACGTCCGCCAGATTCAGCCAGTCACCCAGCTGATCCGCTGGTTGCAGGGGGAGAAGATGCACGTTGTTCATTCCCGCCGTGGCCACCGCCAGGGATTCCTTTGTGGGTCCCTCCCCGGCCAGCAGCCAGACCAGATTCGGGATATCGGCCAGCTGGCGGATCACCTTCACCAGCTGCTCCAATCCCTGCTTTTTATTCATTGACCCGGAATATTGCAGCACGAGAGATTCGTCTTGGAGACCCAGCCTGCGTCTGTAAGGATTGCTCATCCGTTCTTTCTGGCCTTGAGGCCGGATCGCTTCCAAATCCACCCAGTTGGGCATCAACACCAGCCGATTGGAATCGACCCCTTTCAAGCAGGCTCTCTGCAGCATCGCTTCGCTGATCGTGCTGACCTGATCGAAACCCCGCAGGGTTTGGCGTTCCCACGATTCCGCCAGTCCCCGCAGCCACCTCCCCCTCAGCAGACCCAGGTTGAAGGCCGCATCCAGCTCGAAATCTTGGATGTGAAGCCTGCTACGGCTCTGCTTGCCACTGAGCTGCTTCAAGAGCAGTGCCCCTGGGGCACAGAAGAAGGCCGGCGCCACAGTGAAAATCACATCTGGCTGCCAGCGTCGCTGGGCGAGCAGCACTGGCAGGCTTGTCAGCGCAAAGCTGGCCAGATGCAACAGCCGTGTGACCCCACTTGGTCTGCGGGGGACCCAGAGTGGGCAGCGCCACACCTCCATCCCGGCCAGGCAGGAGTGGCAATAGCGATTTCTAAAGCTTTTATCGTTGTTTCCTAAGCGCCAGCATGGGAAATAGGGTTGAGCTGTAATAACCCGCACCTGATGGCCTCTCGCTGCAAGCCAGCTGCCTAATTCGCCTGTATACTTACCAATTCCTACGGGTTCTGGTGAAAAATTAATCCCATACAGAAGAATGCGTGCTGTCAATCAAAATGCTCCTGCTGATGCCGCTTCCAGGGCCTTGAGAAAACCGCTGCGAATGGCTCTGCCCAGCGGGTTCTTGCGCCTGCATGGCAAAGATCTCAACCGGTTGATGAGGGTCCTGGATCCCTGTCTGCTGACCGGGCTCTTCATGGCGATTCAAAGATCATCAACATTAGCCAACCATATGTCTTCCCTGGCGGTGTTTCTTCTCATCGCCCTGATTCTTCCCTTTGGCCAGCTTTATCGCAGCTACCGCCAATGCAGCCTCTGGATCCTCGTGCGCAGGGTGAGTATGAGCTGGGCGTTCGTGCTAACTGGCTTGTTGCTGCTCGCCTTTCTTCTCAAGATATCTGCCAATTTCTCCCGACAGGACATGATCCTTTGGGCTTTCCTGGGATGGGGATTGCTATTGGGCTTGCATGTGGGAGGTCGCAAGCTGTTGCGTCTGTATCGGTTGCAGGGTGGCAACACCCGCACCGTTGTCTTTTGGGGATCGCCCTCCCAGGCGATTGATTTCTACACCATGCTGCAGCATCTTCCGTGGCTTGGTATCCGCCTGGTGGCTTGGTTTCAAGCCCCTGGCAGCAAGCCACTCCCCCTGCCCCCTTCCATGCCTGCCTGCGCTGGAGAGTTGCCGGAGATGCGTCAATGGCTCAACGAGAACGACGTGGATCAGATTTACTTCAGCTATCTCAGCGTTTCCGACTTGCCCCTGATGGAGGTGATTCGCTTCTTTGGAGACACGTGCAAGCCCGTCTACTACCTCCCGGCCTGGGCCAACACCTCCATGCACTTCGAGGTTGATCAGCTCGGGGATGCCTTCACGATCAATCTCTGGGGTCGGGAGGGCTCGTTGATCGAGCGTCACATCAAGCGCTTGGCAGATCTGCTGTTGGCTTCGCTGGCCCTGCTGGTGTTGTCCCCCTTGATGCTGGCCATTGCCCTGCTCGTGGCGGTCACCAGCCCGGGGCCCGCGCTTTACCGGCAGGAGCGCTACGGGCTAGACGGCCGCTCATTCCGCATGCTCAAATTTCGCACAATGAATGTCACCGAAGCCGGTGCAAAGCCCGGACTCCAGCAGGCTCGCCGCGATGATCCCCGCGTCACCCCCGTCGGCAGGATTCTGCGGCGCTGGTCGCTGGATGAGTTGCCTCAGCTGTTCAACGTTCTCGGTGGCTCCATGAGCCTGGTGGGCCCCCGGCCCCACGCCGTGGAACACAATGAGCACTACCGACTTCTTATTCCTGCATATATGCAGCGTCATCTTTTTAAGCCTGGCATGACTGGCTTGGCCCAGGTGGAGGGCTGGCGTGGAGAAACCGCCAACCTGCAGGATATGGCCCATCGTATTGAGGCTGATCTGCGCTACCAGCGCCACTGGTCGCTGTGGCTGGATCTGACGATCCTGCTGCGAACTCTGCTACATCTCCGCTCGCACAATGCCTTTTAGTCTCATGATTCAGTTCGGCTCTGTATGTTCTTGGGGATTCGGGTCAACTGCCTCGAGGCTCGTATCCCTTGCGATGCATGCGTTTGCCGGGCTGTGCGAACGTCTGTGTAGCGCAGGTTTCCATGCGATCCGTTCTCCATGTCCGTTCTTGTCACCGGGGCCGCCGGTTTCATTGGCTTCCACCTGAGCCGCCGGCTGCTGGATCGGGGGACCCCGGTCATCGGGCTTGACAATCTCAATCCTTACTACGATCCAGCCCTCAAGCGAGCCCGCCTGGCCCAGCTCGAGGAGCAGTCGAGCCACCTTGGCGTCCCCTTTGCCTTGATCCAGGGCGGATTGGAGGATCCAGCTGCGGTGGAGGCCGCGTTTCGTGGCGAGGCTCTGGATGGCACCCGGCTGCCCACGGGCCGGCCTGACCGGGTGGTGAATCTGGCGGCACAGGCGGGGGTGCGCTACTCGCTGAGCAATCCTTCGGCCTACATCCAGGCCAATCTGGTGGGCTTCGGCCACATTCTGGAGGGCTGCCGTCACCATGGTGTGACCCATCTGGTCTATGCCAGCAGCAGCTCGGTCTATGGCGGCAACGCCTGCCTGCCCTTCAGCGAACACCAGGGTGTTGACCACCCGGTCAGTCTCTATGCGGCCAGCAAGAAGGCCAATGAGCTGATGGCCCACAGCTACAGCCACCTCTATGGTTTGCCCGCCACGGGGTTGCGCTTTTTCACCGTGTATGGCCCTTGGGGCCGGCCTGACATGGCGCTGTTTCTCTTCACCCGGGCGATGTTGGCCGGGGAGCCGATCGATGTGTTCAACGAGGGCCGAATGGTGCGCGATTTCACTTACATCGACGACATCATCGAGAGTCTGGTGCGGGTCCTGGATAAGCCCGCCAGCCCGGATCCCGCCTTTGATGCGATGGCCCCAGATGCGGCGACCAGCTGGGCGCCGCATCGGGTGTTCAACATCGGCAACTCCCATCCCACCCCCCTGATGGACTACATCGAGGCCCTGGAGCATGCCCTGGGCATCAAGGCCGAGAAGCGCTTCCTGCCCCTGCAGCCGGGGGATGTGCTGGCCACGGCAGCCGACACGGCGGCGTTGGAGGACTGGACCGGCTTTCGCCCCAACACCCCCGTCCAGGAGGGCGTAACCCGCTTCGTAGCTTGGTATCGGGAGTTTTATGGAGTTTGAGTCTGTCGCTGAAAAGGGCTCCACCACCTCGTCGGAGGCTCGCTGCCCGGCTTCAACAACAACTCCATCCAGCCGTGTCCGTGCTCACTGTTGCTCTGCCAGGTGCACATGTTCCGCTTTGATAAAGGGGGTTTGTTTCTCGCGGGATGACGGTCCTGGTCACGGGGGGTGGCGGCTACATCGGTAGCCATGCGGTGCGTGCCCTTCAGCGGGCTGGCACGGCCGTGGTGGTTCTGGACAATTTGATCTACGGTCATCGCCAGATCGTGGAGGAAGCTCTCCAGGTGCCACTTGTGGTGGGTCAGGTAGGCGATCGCGACCTCCTCGATCGCTTGCTGCAGGGCACCCACCCTGCCTGTGCCCCTCCCCCGGGACAACCCGCCGAGCCCATTACGGCTGTGCTCCACTTTGCCGCCTACGCCTACGTTGGCGAAAGCGTGCTCGATCCTGCCAAGTATTACCGCAACAACCTTGGCGACACGCTCACCCTGCTCGAGGCGCTGGTGGCTGAGGGGCGTCGGCGGGGAAGCACCGTTCCCATTGTGTTCTCTAGCACTTGCGCCACCTATGGTGTGCCCGAGCAGGTGCCCATTCTGGAAACCACGCCCCAGCATCCGATCAACCCCTACGGGCATAGCAAGCGGATGGTGGAGCAGTTGTTGAACGATTTTGGGTCGGCCTATGGGCTGCCAAGCGTGATCTTTCGCTATTTCAACGCTGCCGGTGCCGATCCAGCCGCCGACCTGGGAGAGAACCACTCGCCTGAAACCCACCTGATCCCCCTGGTGCTTGATGCCATCACCGGCAGGATCCCTTCCCTGCAGATCTATGGGGATGATTACCCCACCCCCGATGGCACCTGCATACGCGATTACATCCATGTGAGCGACCTGGCGGATGCCCACCTGCTGGGACTTCGCTGGGTGAGCCGTGAGGCCCAGAGGCTGCGGGAGGCTGGTCCGTCCTCGGCAGCAACCCCCGCCATCTTCAACCTTGGTAACGGCAAGGGCTATTCGGTGCGGCAGGTGATCCAGGCCGCCGAGGCGCTGACAGGCCGACCGGTGCCCGCCAAGGTGGCTCCCAGGCGAGCGGGTGACCCGCCGGTGTTGCTGGCTTCGGCGGAGAAAGCCCACACCCAGTTGGGCTGGCAGCCCCACTTCCCTGAACTGGAATCCATCCTTGCCCACGCTTGGGCTTGGCACCAAAAGCTGCATGGTCCAGGTGCATGTGCGGGCTGATCGGTGAACTGCGCTGGAGCCAGCAGGCCAGGCCCCAGTCCCTCGATGCACTTCGCCACCGCGGACCGGATGCGGAGGGTGGCTGGCTCAGCCCCGATGGGCATTGCTGGTTGGGCCACACCCGTCTGGCCATCCTCGATCTCACCCCCGCAGGCGCACAGCCCATCACGAGCCACTGCGGCCGCTTCACGCTGGTGTTCAACGGCGAGATCTACAACCACCTGCAGGTGCGAGAAGGCCTCCGTTTCCAAGATTGGCGGGGCCACAGCGACAGTGAAACCCTTGTCGAAGGGCTGGCCCAACGCGGTGTTTCTCTCCTTGATGCGTTGTGCGGGATGTTTGCCTTCGCCGCCTACGACACCCACAAGCAGGAGCTTTTGCTTGCCCGCGACCGGCTGGGCATCAAGCCTCTTTACCTCCAATGGGGTGACGCAGGCTTGCGATTCGCCTCCGAGCGCCGGGCTCTTGATGGCTCCTGCCAGCTCACGGCCGACCAAGTGAGCCAGGTGTTGGCTTGGGGTCACCTCAGTACCCCCTTGGCCTTCCCCGAGCCGGGGATTTCGGGCCCGGCAAGCCTCCCCCCCGGCCAGGTGTTGCGCCTCCAGCAACAGCGCTCCCCAGAGCCCCGCCGTTACTGGCCCTCCCAGGCCCCTTCCGACTGGAGCCCCCTGCCAGTCCGCTCCGCCCACCAGGCCCGCGCCCAGGTTCGCGCCTTGCTGGAAGTGGTGGTGCAGGAGCATCTGCTGGCGGACGTGCCCGTGGCTTGTTTTCTCTCCTCAGGGCTGGATTCGGGCATCCTCACCGCCTTGGCCTGCCGTTTCCAGCCGGGCCGCATCGCCAGCTTCACCGTGGCTTTCGCCGGTGCCCCGGAAGATGAGAGCACCCTGGCCCGCCAGATGGCCCGCCACTGCGGCAGCGATCACCACGAACTTCACCTCAGTGACGAGCAGGCCCTGGGCTGGATCGCCGATGGCTTGGCCGCCATGGATGGCCCTACCGCCGATGGGCTCAACACCTATTTGGTGAGTCGTGCTGTTGCCGAGCAGGGCATCAAGGTGGCCCTCAGCGGCCTGGGGGCCGATGAGACCTTCGGTGGCTATCCCTCTTTCCGCACAGTTCCCTGGTTGCGCCAGCTGCGCTGGCTGCCCGCCCCCCTCCGCCGGCAGCTTCTGCGCCGCGTGGGCTCCCTCCAGCCCAAACTCCAGGGGCTGCAGGCCTGGGATGGTTGGTCTGTGGGGGTGTCGGTCCGCCGCTTCATCGGGGATGAGGATCTGGCTGAGGCCGGGGCGAAGCCGCTGCGCCGCCCCGAGCCTCCTCCCCTCCCGATCCGCCGAAGCCATGGCCAGATCAGCTGGGCAGAGCTCTTTGGCTATTGCGAGCCGATGTTGTTGCGCGATAGCGATGTTTTCAGCATGGCAGCCAGCCTGGAGCTCCGGGTCCCATTCCTGGACCATCGCTTGGTAGAGACCGCCCTGCGGATGCCGCAGCGCTTCCATGGACCGGCCAAGGGCCTGCTGCGGGAGGCTTGCCTGGATTTGTTCCCCGCCGATTATCTCAACCGCCCCAAGCAAGGCTTTGCTTTGCCCATGCGACCGTGGATGTTGGGTCCCCTGCGCGAGCTTTGCCTGTCCCGTCTCGAAAGCCTGCAGGCCAGTGGCTGGCTGGATCCGCCCTGGATTCGCAGACAGTGGCAGGCCTTCGAAGCCGGCCAGCTGCGTTGGACCCGCGCCTGGAACCTGGTGGTGCTTGGCGACTTCGCCGGCCGGCTTTGAGGGTGCCCGATCTCAATAGAGCTGCATCCGCACCGCCTCTGAGAGCGTGGGCACGTCGGGCTCCTTCCCCCGCAAACACTCCACCAATGCAAAGGCCAACAGCAGCACAGCGCCGAGAAAGATGGTGTTGTCCAGGGTGCGCAGGAGCAAGTTGTTGCCAAACGTTTGGCGGAACAGGATCTCCATGGCCAGCTGAAGCACGATCAGCACGATGTCGATCATCAGGGCCAGCAACACGTTGAAACGCACTGCGTAGGGCACCCTTGGATTGCGCACCACGGCTCCGTAGAGCACCAGGAAGAGCAGCAAGCCTCCCAATCCGAAGCCACCCACGTTGAACAGTTGCTCCAACTGCAACATCGGCAGGGCCGGAAGGGCGAGCACGCTCAGCAAGGGAAATTGGCTGAGAAGAGGCTTGCCAAAGCTCAAGGCATCACTCCAGGGAAGCGAGTAGGCCAGGGCGGCAAGCAACCGCTGCCAGATCGGGGGACCGTCCATGAATGCTGCTGCTGAAAGGCTCGATGGGCAGCTGCAGGCTAGGCGCTCCCCCAGTCTTCCCGAGCTTCATGGCTGCGGTGAAGGGCCCTCCCCCAGCTGCTGGAGCGCCGCTGCGCGCATGCCAGCCACGGGCACCTCTGCCAGGCCGCTCCACAGCTTCAGGGCTGCGGCCCCCTGCTGCACCAACATCTCCAGCCCATCGAGGGTTTGGCAGCCCCGGGCTGCGGCGGCTTGGAGCAGCCGGGTGGGGCGAGGGATGTAGATGAGGTCGTACACGCAGCAGGCGGATGCCAGGGCATCCAGCTCGGCCGCGTTGAGCGGGCAGCACTCGGCAGGACGGGGATCGCTGGTTGAGGCCATGCCCACAGGCGTGGAGTTCACCACCAGGGAGGCGGTTTGGAGAAGGGGCACCAGCGGGCTGCTTTCCAACGAACCGGTGCCTGGCCATTCCAGGGTGTGGAGCTGTGGTGCCCAGCCGCGGCACTCGGCTGCAAAGGCGGCGAGCTGCTCGCGCCGACGGGCCGCCACGGTGATGCGCGCCAGGCCCAACTCCACCAGGCCTGCCACCACCGCTCGGCTGCTGCCGCCGCAGCCCAGCACCAGTGCCTCCTGGCCGTGCCGGTTTTCGGTGCGCAAAGGCTCCAGAAACCCTTCCACATCGGTGTTGGTGCCATGCCAGCCACCCCCTTCCAGCGGCACCAACGTGTTCACCGCTCCCACGCGTTGCGCCAGCGGGCTCAGGTCTCGGCACAGCCGCGCCACCGCCTGCTTGTGAGGGATGGTGATGTTCAAACCTCGGCAGCCGATGGCCGCCAGGCCTTCCACGCCAGCCGCCAAGTTGGCGCTGCTGATGGGCAGGGCCAAATACACCCAATCGAGGCCCAGCGATGCCAAGGCGGCGTTGTGCATCGCCGGGGAGAGGGAATGGCGCACCGGATCTCCCAGCAGACCCACCAGCGCTGTGGTTCCGCTGATCCTCGCTCCACCCTGCGGGGGTGAGCCAGCCGATGCTGAGCCGGCCATGGCGGTTCCCCAAGAGTTGAGAGGATCCCCTGAACCTAGGCCTTGACAGGAACGTACGGCGCTGGTTCGGGAACCTCGCCTGTTCTGGCAAGGGCCCCACTGATGAAGATGCATCCAGTCCGCATTTCATCCACTCCAGGAGGTGGGAACCCATGGGAAAAGTCGTTGGCATTGACCTCGGCACCACGAACAGTTGCGTCGCCGTCATGGAGGGCGGCAAGCCCACGGTGATCGCCAACGCGGAAGGGTTCCGTACAACCCCTTCGGTGGTGGCTTACACCAAGAACCAAGACAAGCTGGTGGGACAGATCGCCAAACGCCAGGCGGTGATGAACCCTGAGAACACGTTCTACTCAGTCAAACGGTTTATCGGCCGTCGCGTAGATGAGGTGAACGAAGAATCCAAAGAGGTGAGCTATACCGTTGAGAAGGCTGGCTCCAACGTGAAGTTGAAGGCACCAGTGCTTAACAAGCAGTTCGCCCCTGAGGAAATCTCCGCAGAGGTTCTGCGCAAATTGGCTGAAGATGCCGGCAAGTATCTCGGTGAGCCTGTCACCCAGGCAGTGATCACCGTGCCTGCGTACTTCAATGATTCACAGCGGCAGGCCACCAAGGACGCTGGCAAGATTGCCGGCCTGGAAGTGTTGCGCATCATCAACGAGCCCACCGCAGCGGCCCTGGCCTATGGCCTGGATAAGAAGAGCAATGAGCGCATTCTTGTCTTTGATCTCGGCGGCGGCACGTTTGACGTCTCCGTTTTGGAGGTGGGGGATGGCGTGTTTGAAGTGCTCTCCACCAGTGGCGACACCCACCTGGGTGGCGATGACTTCGACAAGGTGATCGTGGATCACCTGGCCGACACCTTCAAGGCCAACGAAGGAATCGATCTGCGCACCGACAAGCAGGCCCTGCAGCGCCTCACCGAGGCTGCGGAAAAGGCCAAGATTGAGCTCTCCAGCGCGACCCAGAGCGAAATCAACCTGCCCTTCATCACCGCCACTCCCGAAGGGCCCAAGCACCTCGACCTCACCCTCACCCGGGCCAAGTTCGAGGAGCTGGCCTCCAAGCTGATCGACCGCTGCCGGGTGCCGGTGGAGCAGGCCCTCAAGGACGCCAAGCTCTCCTCCTCCGAGCTCGACGAGATCGTGATGGTGGGCGGTTCCACTCGCATCCCCGCCGTGCTGGAGCTGGTGAAGCGCATCACCGGCAAGGACCCCAACCAGACCGTGAACCCTGATGAGGTGGTAGCGGTGGGTGCTGCGATTCAGGGCGGTGTGTTGGCAGGTGACGTCAAGGACATCCTGCTGCTGGACGTCACCCCCCTCTCCCTCGGGGTGGAGACCCTCGGTGGCGTGATGACCAAGATGATCAGTCGTAACACCACCATTCCCACCAAGAAAACCGAGGTGTACTCCACCGCGGTGGACGGCCAAACCAATGTGGAAATCCACGTGCTGCAGGGCGAGCGCGAAATGGCCAGCGACAACAAATCGCTCGGCACCTTCCGGCTCGATGGCATCCCCCCGGCTCCCCGTGGCGTGCCTCAGATCGAAGTCACCTTCGATATTGATGCCAATGGCATCTTGAGCGTCACCGCCAAGGACAAAGGCAGCGGCAAGGAGCAAAGCATCTCCATCACTGGTGCTTCCACCCTCAGTGAGAACGAGGTGGAGCGCATGGTGAAGGATGCCGAGTCGAATGCCGCGGCCGACAAGGAGAAGCGCGAGAAGATCGACCTGAAGAATCAGGCGGAAACCCTGATCTACCAGGCCGAAAAGCAGCTCAGCGAACTCGGCGACAAGGTGGGCGCTGAGGACAAGGCCAAGGTGGAGCAGTTCAGTGCCCAGCTCAAGGAGGCCGTCGCCAATGACGACACCGCCACCATCAAGAGCGTGCTGGAGCAGCTTCAACAAGCCCTCTACTCCGCAGGAGCCGCCGTGTATCAAAACGCCGGTGCCTCAGAAGCCGCCCCCAGTGGCAACGGATCCGGCGGCAATGGTGCCAGCAGTGGTTCCTCAGCCGATGATGTGATCGATGCGGAATTCACGGAGAGCAAATAGTCCTTCCCGGGGGGGCGCCAGCCTCCAGTTCCTTTTCCAGGCCTCCCGTTTACCGGACGGGAGGCTTTTTTGTGGGACGTCAGGATTCGGACCGCCGGGCTCAGCTGTTCTGGCCCGCTTCCACCTGCTCTGCCACCCATTGGGCTGTGGCAGGGGCGAGCAATACCCCATTGCGGTAGTGCCCAGTGGCCAGGAGTAGCCCCGGAGCCAGCTGCTCCAGAAGGGGAGCGGGGCGGCCGACGGGCCGCCCCCGCAGCCCGTGCCATCGCCTCAGCTCCCTGGCCTCTCCGAGCCATGTTGGAGCGCTCCCGCCAAGGGTGCGAAGGGCCGCCATGGCTTGAGGGTCGCTTGTTCGGCCTGGCTCCAAGGTGGCCCCGAGCCAGAAGCGTCGGCCGCCGGGCAGGTCGGGTCGGGGCACCAGATTCATGCCTTGCCACACCAAGGCCCCGGGCCAATTCCAGCCCTCTGCCGCCACTGGCGGAGTGAGCTCCAGCTCCAGCGCCTGCCCGAGCACGGGCTCCAGCTGTCGCTTTTCGACTCCAGCCCACTGGTCTTGCAGGGGACTGAGCAGGGTTTCGCTATTGACCCCGGCGGAGAGCACGAGCCACTCGGCCTCCAGCCGCATGCCGGAAGCCAACACCACCCTCCATCCACCGCCCCTGGCAATGCGGTGCTCCACAGTGGCCACGCGCTCCGTGCGCGTTGTGAGGCCACGGGCGCTGCCATCGCTGTGAAGGGCGTCCATCGCTTGGCGTGGATCCAGCTGGCCATCCATTGGGGAGTGCAGGGCACCGGCGGCTGGACCGGGCGGAGCAGGTGTGAGGGCCGCCAGCTGCTCAGGCCGCCACCACTCCAGGCCGATGCCTTGTTGGTGGCGCTTGGCCTGCAGCCAATGCAGCCGTTGTGCTTCCTCCCCATCAGCAGCCAGCAGCAGGAGCCCTTCACGCCAGGCGATGGGCCGGCCTCGGCCGGCCAGCTCCTGGCGCCACGCTTGCCAGAGAGTGAGGCTTTGCTGCCTGAGCCGCATGCCCCGCCCGCTGGTGCGGTGGAAAACATGGCCCATCAAGACCCCCAGGGCAGCCACACTGCCCCCCTCTGCATCGGGGGAATCCACGAGCAACACCTGATGGCCGCGCCGCTGCAGCCACCAGGCACAAGACAAGCCAACCAGCCCAGCCCCCACCACAATCACGGTGCGGGAAGGCTTCCTTTGATTCACACCTGCTTGAGGGCTTCCTGCACTTGCTGGGGCAGGATCTGGGCATAGAGCCCGAAGCTGCTGGCCACTTTGATGTACCCCTTGCGCAGGGCGTCACCATCTTGCAGGCGAGCGGCTTCATCGAGATCCGCCAGGGCCGCCTTGAGGTTGTTGGCGAGCTTGTTGGCCTCCGCCTGCTCAGAGGGGAGCAGCCGCTTGTTGATGTAGAGCATTTGCCGCCCCACCTCCTGCATCGGTCCGTGGATCAGGTTGCGGGTGAAGGTCCAGTCGCGCTTGTTCACCAGGGAGGCCAGGTCGGGGAGCCGGTCGCGGGCGGCCAGGAAACCCTCGGCCTGGCGAGTGATCGCGGCAATGTCATCAGGGCTCAGCACGGCCGCCTTGCTCCGCCCGCCATCGCAGGCTGCCAACGACACACTCAGCACGACCGCGATCGCTAGGGCCATCAGGCTGCGAAGAAAGCGCTGCAGGCCCGTGAGGGGAAGCTGGGAGAGGCTGGCGACGGCCATGGGCGGCACGGATGCTGGCAGTGGCGACTGTACCGAGACCCACGCTGATGTCAGGCCGGCCCGGTGAAGGCTGTAACCGCTTGCCACAGCCACAGCCGCACCCCGGCGGGGATTGCGCCGAAACTCCCGACACCAACAAAAGCTGCTAAAACGGAGCGACTACGAGTTAGGTGCTTCCGATGCGTGTGGCCACCCTTCCTTTGGCCTCGATCCGCCGGCCGCTGCAACGCAGCCTCGATGAGGCCAAGGTGTCAGCCTTGATGGACGCCATCGCCCGCGAGGGCCAGAAGGAGCCCATCGATGTGCTCGAGTTTGAAGGCCAGCTCTGGGGATTCAACGGCTGCCACAGGGTGGCCGCCCACGAGCGCCTGGGCTTGACCACCATTCGGGCCAGGGTGCGCCGGGCCACCGCCGACACCCTGAGGCTGCATCTGCGCTGAGACCAGATAGGTTGTTGAGGGTTGTGTCGCCGAGCCTCCATGCGATCGCCCACGGCCATCCTCCAGGTGATCTGCCCCGATCGCCCCGGTCTGGTGAGCGAACTCTCCGGCTGGGTGGCGATGAACGGAGGCAACATCCACCATGCTGACCATCACACCGATGCGGGCGCGGGGCTCTTCTTGAGCCGCATCGAGTGGGGATTGGAGGGCTTTGGCCTGCCGCGGGAGGCCATGGCCCCTGCAGTGCAGGCCCTGGCACGGCGTCTTGGGGGGGAGGGCCAACTTCACTTCTCCGATGCGATCCCGCGGGTGGCGATCGTTGTGAGCCGCCAAGACCATGTGTTGCTCGATCTGCTCTGGCGCACCCGCTCCGGCGAACTGCCGATGACCGTGCCCCTGGTGATCAGCAACCATGCCGACCTGCAGCCGATCGCCGAAGACTTCGGGGCCCATTTCGCCGTTTTGCCCATCTCCAACGCCAACCGGGCGGAGGCCGAAGAGGCTCAGCTCGCCTTGCTCGCCGAATATCGCATCGCCCTGGTGGTGTTGGCGAAATACATGCAAGTGCTCAGCCCGGGCTTTCTGAAGCGTTTTGAAGCAGTGATCAACATCCATCATTCGTTTCTGCCGGCCTTTCAGGGGGCCCAGCCCTATCGCCGGGCCTGGGAGCGGGGAGTGAAGCTGATCGGCGCCACGGCGCACTACGTCACTGAGGAGCTGGACGCGGGCCCGATCATCCAGCAAGTGACGATGCCTGTGAGCCACCGCGATGAGGTGGAGGATCTTGTGCGGATCGGCCGCGATGCCGAGCGTCTGGCCATGGCTCGCGCTCTGCGGCTGGTGCTCCGACGGCAGGTGATGGTCTACTGCGGGCGCACTGCTGTGTTTGATTGAGGGCTTCACAGGGGCAGGGATGCCGCTTCGTTTGATCCCTCGGGGTGTCCAGGAGCGTCTGGCCCAGGATCGACCCGCAGGTGCCAGCGCCACGGGCTGGGCCTGTTTCCAGGTGGGTCTGTTGCTGCTGGCCAGCAGTGCCCTTTTGGGTGGGTTGGCTCTCCTGGTGGCCCTGATCCTGGGCAGCCGCGGACGGGAGCGGCCCCTCGCCGATCCAGCCAATTGGACCCTGCTCCTGGCGGCTCTGCTGATGGGTGTTGGCGCTGTTGGTGCCGCCAGTGGCTGGCTGGCCTGGGTGGGTCTGGCGAACTGGTTGCCTTTTTTCTGGGCGTTTTGGGGGTTCCAGCCCTATTTGATGACCCCTGCCGCCCGGCGTCGCGTGGGCTGCATGCTCGTGGCAGGCACGGTGCCGGTGGTGGTGACCGGTCTCGGCCAGCTCTGGCTGGGCTGGAGTGGGCCCCTTCAGGCCCTGGGTGGCGCGATCATTTGGCACATCAAGGCTGGCGGCAACCCGGAGGGCCGGCTGGCGGGTCTCTTCGACTACGCCAACATCACTGGCAGTTGGTTGGCCCTGGCCTGGCCGTTCACGCTGGCGGCTTTGGCCCAACCGGGCCTTCGTCGGCCTGCGCGCCTCGTCACCTTGGCCCTGGCCTCGGCGGTGGTGACAGCGGTGCTCCTCACTGATTCCCGTAATGCCTGGGGAGCCTTGGTGTTGGCCCTGCCCCTCGTGCTCGGGGCGGCCAGCTGGATTTGGCTTCTTCCCTTGCTGGGGGTGGCTCTGGCGATTGTCACGGCTGCCACTCTGCCGGGGGTGCCCGATGCGCTGCAGCATGTGGCTCGCCAGTTGGTGCCCGAAGCGATCTGGGGGCGTCTGAGCGATTTGGAATACAGCGGGCACAGGCCGCTGGCGATCACCCGTTTGGCCCAGTGGCGCACGGCCTTGGGGCTGATTGCCGAACGGCCCTGGCTGGGATGGGGCGCTGCAGCCTTCAGCTTGATCTACCCGAAGCTCACGCGGCACTGGCACGGCCATCCCCACAACCTGCCGATTGATCTGGCCTTCAGCCATGGATTGCCCGTCGCCCTGTTGGTGGTGGGACTCGTGCTTGTGCTTCTCCTGCGCAGTGCTCAGCGCGGAATGCTCAGCAGCTCTCTCTTCGATCGGGCCTGGTGGACTTCGGCATTGGTGCTCATCGCCCTACACGCCTCTGACATCCCCATGTACGACAGCCGCATCAATGTCGCCGGTTGGGTGTTGCTCGCTGGCCTGCGCAGCTTCCTTGGTCCCTAGGGCCTCCTGGTGATGACGCCAGAGGGTGCTCTTGGGCAGGCCGCTGGACAGGTGGTCCCAAGGCAACACCTGGTCAGCAGACCAGGAGGCCTGCACCAGCTCAGCCCAGGGGGGTGGAGGGGGCAGGGGGATCGGAGCGCTCTCCACCTCCTGAGACAGCGCAGCCCGATAGGCCCGCTTCCAGGCTCCAAGGCTGTCCTGCTGTCCTCGCACGGCCATGAGCACGGGGGCCAGGCGCCGATCGCCGCGGGAGAGGAGCGCCTGAATCACGCTCCAGCCAAAACTTTCTGGCCGCAACTCGATGCCCTTGGGCTTGAGGCGCCTTGCCAACCGTTGCAATCGTTTGTCGGCCTCCGGCCGCAGGCCTTCCCACTGGAAGGGCGTGTGGGCCTTGGGAACGAAAGTGCTCACCCCCATGGTGAGGCGCAGGCCCGGGGTCGCCTGTTTCAGCGCGAGCAACAGATCGGCTGTGGCCTCCACATCCTCCTCCTCCTCGCTGGGGAGCCCCACCATGCCGTAAAGCTTCAAGCCGCTCAGGCCTCCGTCTTTGGCCACTTGCGCGGCGGTGAAGATCTCCTGGCGGTCCAACTTCTTGTTGACCACGCTGCGCAGGCGATCACTGCCGCTTTCGATGGCGACGGTGAGGGAGCGGCAACCGCGGCTGGCCAGGATGCGGCTCAAGGGGGGGGTGACGGTTGCGGCTCGCACCGAACTGACGCTGACGCGCACATCAGCGAAGCGCTCCTGATCCAGCCAGACCAGCAGCTCGTCGAATTGGGGATGTTGGGTCACGGAGGCGCCAAGGAGGCCCAGCCGTCGGGTCACCGCCAAGCCCTTTTCCACAGCGGGGATCAAGCCCTCCTCCAGCCTGGCGGTGCGGAAGGGCAGGGTGAGGTAGCTCGCCAGGCAGAAGCGGCAGAGCTCCGGACAGCTGCGCACCACCTCCACCATGTGAATCGATGGCCAGGCTGCCTCCGGGGTGATCACGGTGGAGTGGCTCAGGGTGTTGCCTCGCCAGGTTTGCCGTTCCACCGTTGCGGGGACGCCAGCCTCGGAGGGCTCGATGGCTAGCAAGGTCCCCTCCCCGCTGTAACGGGGGGCATAGAAGGAGGGCACATACACCCCGGGCACGGCAGCCAATCGACGCAACCGTTCTCGCCTCGGCGCGCCGCGACTCTCCTGCATGGCATCCAAAAAGGCTGGCAGAAGGAGCTCCCCATCCCCGAGGAGCACCGCGTCGAAAAAGGGAGCCAAAGGTTCGGGATTGGCCGTCAGCACTGGCCCTCCTCCGAACACAATCGGATCCTCCTCGCCCCGCTCCTCAGACCAGAGAGGAATGCGTTGCTGCTCGAGGAGATCCAGCAACACGGGGCCGTCCAACTCCCAGCTCAGGGAAAGGCCAAACAGATCGAGTGTTGGTGATTTGCGATGGGGGGGGTCGCTGCGGTCGGTGAAAAGCCGCCTCACATCCACATCCGGCCTCTGGGCCAACGTCGCCCACACCACCTGGTACCCCAAGCTGGTGATCCCCACCGTGTACGTGCTTGGAAAGGCCAGCACAACCCTGAGAGCATCGGGCTGGGGCGTGGCGGGTTGAAACAGCAGGGTTTCCTGATCCAGGGAGGATGGACCCCATACGAAAAAAGGTCAGACCAGTCTCTCCTTTGGGGAGACCGGTCTGGTGAGGTGGGAGGGCTTGAGGCCCAGCCTTATTTGGCGAGCAGTGCGCTGAGGGGGCCCAGCAAACCGGTGATGGCGGAACCGGCTTTGTCGGCGGCGGGGGTCGCCCCGGGGGCGAAGGTGTTCAGCGCGAGAGTGGCGGCCGCGTTGATCGCGGGCCACTTGTCGCCTGCGAGGGGCTGGATGACGGGTGCGGCGGTGGCCCAAAGGGCCTTGAAGCCGCCCATGCTGGCGATGGCCGCAGCCACATTGCCGGCCTTCACTTCACCTTCACTCTTTTTGAGCAGATCGATCACGGGGGTGACAGCTGGGGCTAGAGCGGCTTGACCCGTAGCGGTGGCAGCGGTTTTTGCCGCGTCACCCATCGCTCCGGCGCCTTCCTTGGCCGCATTGCCGACGACGCCAGCGCCTTCTTTGGCGGCTTGGCCAACCGCTTCACCTGTCTGTTGGGCGGCTTCCTTGGTGGAGGTGGAGCAACCGGTGAGGCTCAGGCTGCCGGCGACAGCAAGGGCCAAACCTGCAGAGAGAAGGCGACCACCCACGAGGAGGGAACGCGCCATGGCGATCAGAAAAACAATTGAACCCTTGAAGGGTACGGGCTTTCAGCGAGGCGGCACGTTTCTAAAGATTTTTGTAAGCATCGCTACAATTTCCTTCTCGACGGCTTCGTCTTGGTGTGCCATCAAAAAACGGTGCATCGCACCGTTGGTGGGGCCAAAACCAGCGGGGAGGAGGGGCCACATCGTGGCCCCTCCATGGACTGGAACTCTGCTCAGCTGAGCAGAGCGGTGAGGGGGCCGACCAGACCTTTGAGGGCTGTCAGGGCATTGTCCTTGGTGGGAGCGGTGTCACCGCCGAAGGTGTTCAACACGAGCTTCACGCCCTTGTCGATCACGCCGTAGTTGTTGCCGGCAGCCAGTTTCACAACGGGGGCGGCGGTGTCCCAGAGGCCTTTGAACTTGCTCATCGTGCTCGTGGCGGCTGGGATGTTGTCCGCAACCACCTGCTTCTGGGTGGTGTTCAGCAGGTTCACCACTGGTGTGAGCACGGATTTCAGCTGTTCGTTGCCAGTGAGATCGGCAGCCGTCTTGGCGACGTTCACTGCTGTGCGGGCCGCATTGGTGGCATCGCTGGTGGTGATGCCAGAGCAGGCGGCGAGATTGAAGGCCAGCACCACAGCCACACCGAGAACCACAAGGCGGCGCAGCGGCGCAAGCCAGCGCTGGAGGGAGGAGGTCATGCGGGGGAGAGAGAAAGAACAGGAACCTCTTGAACGTAGGTAGATCAGAAAGGAGACCTCTGCTGCTTTGGAAGTTCTTCAGGGATCTGATGAAATTCTGATGGTGCTCACACCTCGGCCAGCACCTTGGCCTCCTCTTCGGCGCTCACCACACGGCCGCTATCCTCAAAGCCCGCGATCTGATCAAAGTTCAGATAGCGGTAAAGCTCAGCGCCATGGGGGTCAATCTTCTCGGCAGCGATCGCCAAATACTCCTCCTTGCTTGGGATCCGGCCCAGCTGGGCGCACACGGCGGCCAACTCCGCGCTGCCTAGATACACCTGGGCTCCGTTGCCGAGGCGGTTGTTGAAGTTGCGAGTGCTGGTGGAAAACACGGTGGTGTTGTCCTCCACCCGCGCTTGGTTGCCCATGCACAGAGAGCAGCCAGGCATCTCCATCCGAGAGCCCGCCGCTTTGAAGATGGCGTAGTACCCCTCTTCCTTGAGCTTCTCCTCGTCCATGCGGGTGGGGGGGCACACCCAGAGGCGTGCGGCGTTGGGCCCCTGGCCCTTGAGCACGTTGGCGGCGGCCCGGTAGTGGCCGATGTTGGTCATGCAGGAGCCGATGAACACCTCATCGATGCGATCACCGGCCACCTCGCTGAGGGTTTTGACGTTGTCTGGATCGTTGGGGCAGGCCAGGATCGGCTCGCTGATGGCATCCAGATCGATCTCGATCACGGCGGCGTACTCGGCGTCTGCATCGGCTTCCAGCAGCACAGGATTCGCCAGCCAGGCTTCCATGGCCTTGATGCGTCGGGCCAGGGTGCGGGCATCGCCGTAGCCACGGGCGATCATGTTTTTGAGCAGGGCGACATTGCTGCGCAGGTATTCGCTGACTGTGTCCACGCTGAGTTTGATCGTGCTTCCGGCACAGGAGCGCTCAGCCGTGGCGTCTGTGAGTTCAAAGGCCTGCTCCAGCTTGAGATCGGGCAGCCCCTCGATCTCCATGATGCGGCCGTTGAAGACATTTTTCTTGCCCTCCTTGGCCACGGTCAACAATCCCTGCTGGATGGCGATGTAAGGAATCGCGTTCACCACATCGCGCAGGGTCACCCCAGGCTGGAGGGAGCCTGAGAATTTCACCAGCACCGATTCGGGCATGTCCAGCGGCATGGCGCCGATGGCGGCGGCAAAAGCCACCAGGCCTGATCCAGCCGGGAAGGAGATGCCCAGGGGGAAACGGGTATGGCTGTCGCCGCCGGTTCCCACCGTGTCGGGCAGGAGCATGCGGTTGAGCCAGCTATGAATGATGCCGTCGCCGGGGCGCAGGGCGACACCGCCCCGAGAGGCCATGAAATCGGGCAGCTCGGCGTGGGTCTTGAGGTCCACCGGTTTGGGATAGGCCGCGGTGTGGCAGAAGCTCTGCATCACCAGATCTGCCGAGAAGCCAAGGCAGGCAAGCTCCTTCATCTCATCGCGGGTCATCGGCCCGGTGGTGTCCTGGGAGCCCACGGTGGTCATCAGCGGCTCGCAGCTGGTGCCGGGGCGCACCCCGGCCAGGCCGCAAGCTTTGCCCACCATCTTCTGGGCCAGGGTGTAGCCCTTGCCGGTGTCGGCCGGGGCCACCGGACGGATGAAGAGTTCGCTGGGGGGCAGGCCGAGTTGGGCGCGCACCTTGTCGGTGAGCGAGCGGCCGATCAGCAGGGGGATGCGACCGCCGGCCCGCACCTCATCGGTGATGGTGCTCGGCTTGAGGGCGAAGTGGGCCACGATCTCTCCGGCGTTCGCCTCTCCGGCGGCCCGCTCGATGGTGCCGGCGTAGGGGCGGATCGTGATCACATCGCCACTGTTGAGCTGGCTGACGTCGCATTCGATCGGCAGGGCTCCGGAATCCTCAGCGGTGTTGAAAAAGATCGGCGTGATCTTGCCGCCTAGCACCACGCCGCCGCTGCGCTTGTTGGGCACATGGGGAATGTCGCTGCCGGTGTGCCAGAGCACGGAGTTGATGGCCGACTTGCGGGAGCTGCCTGTGCCAACCACATCGCCCACGTAGGCCACTGGATGGCCCTTGGCCTTGAGCTGGGCGATCAGTTCCAAGCCCCCGGGCATGCGGGTTTCCAGCATCGCCGTGGCGTGCAGGGGGATGTCTGGCCGGGTGGTGGCGTGGGTGGCCGGGGAAAGATCATCCGTGTTGGTTTCGCCCTCCACCTTGAACACCGTGACCGTGATTTCGGCCGGCAGCTCTGGCTTGGCGGTGAACCACTCAGCGGCGGCCCAGCTGTCGATCACCCGCTTGGCGTAGGGGTTGCTGGCGGCCAGGTCCAAAACATCGTGGTAAGCGTCGTAGACCAGCAGGGTGCGGCTCAGCCCCGTGGCGGAAGCCTCGGCAATGGCTGGATCGGGGCTGGACAGCAGCTCGATCAGGGCACCCACGTTGTAGCCCCCGATCATGGTGGCCAGAAGCTGCACCGCCTCCACCGAGCTCAGCAAGGGGGGGTGGACCTCGCCCTTGGCCACGGCGCTCAGCCAACTGGCTTTCACGTAGGCGGCCTCATCCACCCCGGGGGGAATGCGCTCGCTCAGCAGATGCAACAGAACAGTCTCCTCCCCGGTTGGCGGGGTTTGCAGGAGTTCCGTGAGGGCCTGGGCTTGGGGGGCGGTGAGGGGCAGGGGGGGGATGCCGAGGGCTTCCCGTTCGGCCGCGGCGGCTCGGTAAGTGGGCAGCAAGTCGGCAGGAGCCGGGGGGGAGGCGCTCATCTCCTTGCGTTGTCACACGTGGTGGATCATTCTCCGCGCTGGCCGGCCCCTGGTTGGGTGGCAACGGCGACGGTTGTGGGGCTCGGGAGCGCAGGGAAAGGAGCCTGGGCCAACATCGCGCTCACTGCGAGGGGTGTGGCCCCCCCCGGCCCAAGCTGGTCCGCAGCGCGGCACCCGGCTAGAGCGTGGTCAAGTGCCGCCACGGCCAGCCCGCTGGCGTCCGCTCCACCACCTGCCCTGGCCCCGAGCCCCGCCGCATAGCCCGCCAGTCCATCCCCCAGGCCGGCCCGGGCCGCTGCCTCGCAAGCGCGCAGCAGTTGCCAGCGGCGGCCGTCGGCGGCGGCGATCACGCTGCGGGCCCCCTTGAGCAACACGGTGGCGCCCGACAGTCGGGCCGCTTCGGCGGCGGCCTCCAGGGGGGGGCGCTCCGCAAGATCGGGCCAGAGCCGGGCGAATTCCCCGGCATGGGGCGTGATCCAGGTGGGCCCTGCCCGCTCCCGCAGCCAGGCCGGGCTGATTCGGTTGAGACCATCGGCATCCACCACGAGCAGTCCGGTGAAGGCCTGCAGGGCGGCCCACCAGGGTTCGAGGCCCCCTTCACCGCCGGCGCCCGCTGGCGCAGGACCCAGCCCGGGCCCCACCAGCACCGCATCCAACCGTTCCAGGCCACCTTCCGTGAGGGGCCTCTCTTCCACCACCACATGGGGCAGCACCATCCATAGGTGCTCAGCCACCTGGGGGGGCACGGCGGCGCGCAGGCTCCCGACCCCTGAGGCGGTGGCTCCGGCCAGGGCCAGGTGGGCCGCGCCCCGGTAGGCGGTGCTGCCTGCGATCACCAGCAGCCGTCCCCGGGCGTATTTGTCTGCGGCGGGATCGCAGCAGGCCCTTGGAGCCAAAGTCGCGTCCAGCGCACCCCGGCCCGGTCCCCCCAGAGCCAGGGGCTGCCCCTGTGGCAGCTGATCGAGCAGCATCCCGGGGAGCCCCAGATCCACTCGCTCCAGCCGACCCACCCAGCGCAGGGCTGGATCCTGCACCAGCCCTTGCTTCCAGAGGCCGATGCAGAGCGTGAGATCGGCGCAGGCCGCCTGCTGGCCGAGCACCCGTCCCGTGTCGCTGCAAAGGCCTGTGGGCACATCGATGGCCACCAGAGGGCCAGCGGCGGCTTTTTCCCTTGCCTTCAGCAGGGTTTCGAGGGGCTCCCCCGGGGGCCGGCTCTGGCCGTTGCCAAAGAGGGCATCGATCCAGAGGGCCGGCTCGGCGGGATCAGGGGCGTTGTCAAGAACGGGGATACCCAGCCAACGGGCATGGCGCCAGTGGCGTTCCGTGAGGGGCTTGCGCCGCTCAAACGGGCACCACAGCCAAACGGGCAGTCCCGCCAGGTGGAGTTCCCGAGCCACCACCAGCCCATCCCCGCCGTTATGCCCTGGCCCCACCAGCACCACCACCCCCTCTGCAGCGGTTGCGTCCTCCAACAGCCGCCGGCTCACGGCCAGGGCAGCCTTTTCCATCAGGGCCTCCACCGGCAGGCCGCTGGCGAAGAGTTCGCTCTCCAGCGCGGCTATCTGGGCACAGCTCACGAGCAGATGGTCGGCGTCTCGCGCCGGCCACGCCGGGGCTGGGGCCATCCCCTGGGCTGTTGGAGGTGGTTGGGGCCAGGCCGACACGGCAAGGCGGCATCGCAGAGCACCATCATGGAGAGGGATGGCGCTTCGCCCCAGCCCTCTCCTGCCGCTGCCGGCGCCATGACCGCTCCCCAGGCCCCCTCCGCTGCCCCCAGCCCCCTACCCGCCAGCTCCCCTGGGACGACCCCGGTGGAGAACAACCCCGTGCTCCCGGGGTCCGGCCCCTGCACCCCGGCGGGTGCGGCCACCCTGGAGCGGTTGCGCCAATGGCCAGGGACCCATCAGGTGGTGGTGGGCCTCTCCGGCGGGGTGGACAGCTCTTTGACGGCCGCTCTGCTGGTGGAGGCTGGCTGGCAGGTGGAGGGGCTCACCCTTTGGCTGATGAGTGGCAAGGGGGCCTGCTGCGCGGAGGGACTGGTGGATGCCGTTGCTATTTGCGACGAACTGGGCATCCCCCACCATCTGATCGATTTTCGCGAGCACTTTCAACGAGAAATCGTGACCTTTCTTGTGGAGGGCTATGGCGCCGGCCTCACGCCTCTTCCCTGCTCCCGTTGCAATCGGGCCGTGAAATTTGGCCCGATGCTCGCTTGGGCCCGCAGCGAGCGCCAGATCGGCCGGCTGGCCACGGGCCACTACGCCCGGGTGCGGCACGCGGCGTCGGGCGATCCCCTGCCTGTGCCGGGGGATGGCCGGGGAAGGCATCAGTTGCTGCGCGGCCTGGATCGCCAAAAAGATCAGAGCTATTTCCTCTACGACCTGCCCCAGGAGGTGCTTGGCGCGCTGGTGTTTCCCCTTGGCGAGATGGCCAAGGCTGACACCCGCCTGGAGGCCTCCCGCTGGGGTCTGCGGACCGCCGCGAAACCGGAAAGCCAGGATCTCTGCCTGGCGGAGCACCACGGATCGATGCAGGCGTTTCTCGACGCCCATCTGCCGCCGCGGCCGGGGGAGATCGTGTTGCCGGATGGCACGGTGGTGGGTCACCACGACGGCATCGAGCACTTCACCATTGGTCAGCGTCGCGGGCTGGGGGTGGCCTGGCGGGAGCCGTTGCATGTGGTGCGGCTGGATGCGCCTCTCAATCGGGTGGTGGTGGCGCCCCGCTCCGAGGCCACCCGCACCAGCTGCCAGGTGGCGGCGGTGAACTGGGTTTCGATGGCTCCACCGGAGCAGCCCTTGGAGGTGGAGGTGCAGGTGCGCTACCGCACTTCGCCGGAGCTTGCCAGGTTGCTGCCCCTCCCTGCCGCAGAGGGTGGTGGAGGCAGGGCTGATGCGGTGACGTTGGATTTTGCCGAGCCCCAGTTTTCGATCACCCCTGGCCAGGCGGCAGTGTTCTATGCGGGTGAGGTGGTGCTTGGGGGAGGCCTCATCCAGGCCTGAGTTGGTTGGGTGGACCGTGGGCGTGGCCACAGGGCCTCGGCCTCCCGCTCGGCTGGGGCCAAATCGCTTCAGGCCGTTAGGGTGCTTTGATGTCCCCTCTTGGGGCGTCGACAGATAGGCCCATGATTCCCACCTCCGATCTCCATATTGTGGAAACACGGCCTCTGGTGCCTCCAGAGGCTCTGCATGGCGAGATGCCGATCTCGGAGACGGCGGCTCGCACGGTGCAGCTGGCCCGCGAGCGGATCAAGGCCATCCTCCACGCTGGCGATCACCGTTTGCTGGTGATCGTGGGGCCCTGCTCCGTCCACGATGTGGAGGCGGCGAAGGATTACGCCGCCGCCATCGCCCAAGCCCACAGGCAACACCGGGCCCATTTGGAGGTGGTGATGCGGGTGTATTTCGAGAAGCCGCGCACCACGGTGGGCTGGAAAGGATTGATCAACGATCCCCATCTCGATGGCAGCTACGACATCAACACAGGGCTGAGGCGGGCCCGCGGGCTGCTGCTCCACTTGGCCGAGATGGGCTTGCCAGCAGCCACCGAACTTCTGGATCCGGTGGTGCCGCAGTACATCGCGGATTTGATCAGCTGGACGGCCATCGGTGCCCGCACCACCGAAAGCCAAACCCACCGTGAGATGGCCTCCGGCCTCTCGATGCCCATCGGCTTCAAGAACGGCACCGATGGCAGTGCCAGCACCGCCATCAACGCCATGGAGGCGGCGGCCAAGCCCCACCACTTTCTGGGGATCAGCAACCAGGGCAACGCGGCCATTGTTTCCACCACCGGCAATCCCGATGGCCACCTGGTGTTGCGGGGTGGCAAGGGGGGGCCGAATTATCAGCGGGAGGCCGTGGAGGCGGCCGCGTCCCAGCTGGCGCGGGAAGGCTTGCCGGCGCGATTGATGGTGGATTGCAGCCATGGCAACTCCAACAAGGACTATCGGCGTCAGGCCGATGTGCTGCGTGATGTGGCTTTGCAGGTGCGCGATGGCTCCGTGCACGTGATGGGTTTGATGTTGGAAAGCCACCTCGTGGCCGGAAACCAGAAGATCCCCAGCGACTTGGCCCAGCTCACCTATGGCCAAAGCATCACGGATGCCTGCATCGACCTGGCCACAACCTTGGAGCTGCTCGACGAGCTCGCCGCCGCGGTGCAAGATGCGCAGGAGCGGTTGCTGGCGGTGGTCTAAGAGCCGGCAACACATCACAGAGGGGGCTGGGGCTGAGCAGGAATTTGTGTGAAGCTGGCACTCGCAATTCGCGAGTGCCAGCTTCTGTTTTTCCATCAAAATGTTTGTCTTGAACATCACTCAGCTGGAACGTACTTAGCTTGACCGGAGCACTACAGCAGGCAAGTGAATGGCTTACCTCTTGCAGTTTTGCGGTCTCACTGATCCCCTGCAGCTCTTCTACCTCGAGCAACGCAACCCTTCTCAGGAGGCTCAGGCAGCGGGCTCCGCACCGATCGGACCGGCCTTTGGAGGGTTCCGTCCCTTTCAACTCGATGATCTGCTGAGTTGGGCCCTTGACATCGCCACGGGCCGGAGCTGGGATCGGGAGGCTATTCAGCACACGGTGGTGGACGTGTGGATGGAGCGGGCCGAGGTGATCCACCAGTGGCAGGTGCGTCTTCGGGAAGAACCGGCTGATCGCCTGCTGGTGGCGGGAATTGGCACCCCCGAGGATTGGTCTGTCCGCTGTGAACGCCTGTTGCACACCTAGGCCACCAGGGCTCAGGCCACCCGTGGAGCGAGCCACACCCACATCCCTGCCACCGCCAGGGGAACGCTGAGATTGTCCACCCCGAAGCTGGCCCATTGCTCCAGCCCTGTGGCCAGGCCGGCGATAGCCAGCAGGGCCCAACCGGGTGGGGCAGCCGCGGGCTGCAGCGCGGCGACCCCGATCAGGGCTGCGGCGGTGGCCGCCCCCATCACCGCCGTGCCGGCGAGGGACCGGGTTTGGCCGAACACCTGCCAGCGCGGGGAGGTGATCAAGGGGCCCAATAGACCGGCGAGCCCATCCCCGAGGGCCATCACGAGAACACCGGCGGCCACCGGTTGGGGTTGGCCTGGCCACAACAGCCAGAGCAGTAGGGTGATCGAGGCGCCGTAGGCGATGGTGCCGTAGCTGTGGCGATCGATGTCTTCAATGCCGGGCAGAACGCGCAAGCGGTGGTTGAGCGCCGCCAGGAGGGTCACCACCCCAGCGGCTGGCACGGCGATCGATCGATCGATGCCCGTGGCCCAAGCGATGAGCACCACAGGCCCGGTGCCGATGTGGACCAGCTTGCGACTCCACTCCTGCTGGCTTGGCCACCGCCCTTTGACAAGAGCCGCAAGCCCGGCCAAGAGGGTGAGCCAGCCTGCCACCAGGGTGGGTCCCAGCCATGGGGAGGATCCCCAGGCGATGCTCATGCGGCCTGCTGCATGTTGCTCATCAGCCGCAGCTTCATGATGGCTTTGGCTTCCAGCTGTCGCACCCGCTCCCGCGACACATTGATCTGGCGTCCGATCTCGGCCAGGGTGAGGGGCTCTTCGCCCCCCAGGCCGAAGCGAAGGCGCAGAATCTTTTGCTCACGCTCATTCAGTTGGGCGAGCCAGGCGGTCAAATGTTCCTTCTGGAGATGGCTGTCCATGGAATCCAGATGGCCATTGCTGGCGGGATCGGCGATCAGTTCACCGAGGGTGCTGCGATCCTCCTCCCCGCGGGCATGGGCATCGAGGGAGGCGCAGGGAGCTGTTTGTGACATCAGTTCTTCCAGCTCTTCAGGCTCCATTCCCATGCCATGGGCCAGCTCCAGACGGTTGGGCTGACGCCCGAGGCGGTGGGAGAGCTCCCGGGTGATGCGGCGCAGCTTCGAGAGCTTTTCGCTGATGTGGATGGGCAGGCGAATCGTGCGGGCGCTGTTGTCGATGGCGCGGGTCATGCCTTGCCGAATCCACCAGTAGGCATAGGTGGAAAATTTGTAGCCCATGCCAGGGTCGAATTTGTCGACGGCGCGCTCCAGGCCGATGGCGCCCTCCTGCACCAGATCCAAGAGTTCCAGCCCTTGGTTTTGGTACTTTTTGGCCACGCTCACCACGAGGCGCAAGTTCGCGGCCATCATGCGGTCGCGGGCACGCTGACCCATGCGGATCTGGCGTTTCTGGCGGGAGGTGAGCGTTTCCGCTGGCAGTTGTTGGATGGCTTTGCCCTGCTGCACATGGTGGGCCAGCTCGATCTCCTCTGCGGGAGTCAGCAGGGGCACCCGACCGATGGTCCCGAGGTACCAGGCAATGGAATCGGTATTGAGGCGACCAACAAGCTTCCCGGCAGGGCGAACAGGTGTGCGTGCGACCGCTTTGGCCACACCAGCTTTCGGCGTGATGCCTGGCTCGAAACTTTCGGAGACGCCAAAAGCGTCAGCCGAAGGCTGAGCGGATTGCAGAGGGATCCCCATCACCCTGCTCCTCCGGTTGAATTTGTCGCGGAATTTAGCAGGGGCTGGGCGAGAGCGTTGCTCAAAAAATGCAGAGTTCCTTTAATTTCTGCAGAAAAGAGCGTGCAAAGCCTCTGAAGGGACGGCTTTGTTTGGAGATCAGGATGGATGGAGCTCCCATCCAGATGCAGGTGGGCGGTTATTCCGCGGGATCGATGTTGACGCTTTGAAAGCCGCTCCGCCAGCGTTTCATCAGGGTCGTTTGCGCCATCCAGCCCTTGCCCTCGCTCTTGGGCTGGGAATAGGTGCCATCGCTAGCCATCTGCCAGGCACCGCTGTCGTTCAAGTAGAGGTCGAGCAGCGCTTCCAGCTCCTTCGCCAGGGTGGCCTCTTCGATGGGTGCCACGGCCTCCACCCGGCGGTCGAGGTTGCGGGGCATCCAGTCGGCGCTTCCGATGAACACCTCCGCCTGGCCGCCGTTGCCGAACCAGAACAGGCGGGAGTGCTCCAGAAAACGCCCGATCACGCTCACGACATGGATGGTTTCGCTGATTCCTGGCAAGCCAGGGCGCAAGCAGCACATGCCCCGGATCACCAGCTCGATGATCACCCCCGCCTGGGAGGCTTCGTAGAGGAGGGCGATGATCGCCGGGTCGACGAGGGCGTTCATCTTGGCCCGGATGTGCCCTCCTCGACCGGACTTGGCATGATCGATCTCTCGCCGGATCAAGGCCTCCATTCCCTTGCGCAGGGTGACCGGGGCAACCAGCAGCTTGCGGAAACTCTGTTGCTTGGAGAACCCGGTGAGGTAATTGAACAGTTCGACGAGGTCTTGGCCAAATTCCGGCCGACATGTGAGCAAGCCGAAATCGGTGTAGAGGTTGGAGGTGCGGGAGTTGTAGTTGCCTGTGCCGATGTGCGCGTAGTTGCGCAGACTCTTCTTCTCGCGGCGCACAACCAGCAACACTTTGGTGTGGGTTTTCAGGCCGATCACGCCATACACCACATGCACCCCTGAGCGTTCCAGCTGGCGCGCCCACTGGATGTTGTTGTCTTCATCGAAACGAGCCTTCAGTTCGACAAGGGCCATGACCTGCTTGCCATTTTCGGCCGCACGGATCAGGGCGGCGATCACGCCTGAATCTTTGGAGGTGCGATAAAGGGTCATTTTGATGGCCAATACCGAAGCGTCTTCAGCGGCCTGGTTTAAAAATTCTTCCACCGAAGTGGCAAAGAGATCGTAGGGGTGTTGCAGGAGCACATCTCCCCGGCGGATCACCGAGAAGATGCTCTGAAACTCCTCCGCTTTGATCGAACCATCCTCGAGCAAGGTTTTCTGGGCGCGCATCAGGGCGGGCGCCGTTCGGCCCTTGTAGGGCGTGTCCTTGAGCTCGGGTAGTGCGATGGAGAGCAGATGCATCAGATCGTCGAGGCCCAGGGGGCCGTTGATGCGATACACGTCTTCCGGCTCCACATCAGTGCCCTCCATCAACAGCCGCACCACCTCTTCCGGCATCTCATTAGCCACCTCCAGGCGCACCACTTCGCCCCCGAGGCGTCGTTTGCGAAGCCCCTCCTGCAGCGCTTCCATCAAATCGTCGGCCTCTAGATCGCGCAGTTCCAGATCGGCATCGCGGGTGATGCGGAAAAAATAATGGCCTTCGATCGTCATGCCCGGGAAGAGCATTTGCAGGTTGAAGGCCACCACCTGCTCGAGGGGCACCGCCATGAAGATGGGTTTGGGGTGGCGATCGCAGAGGTTGTTGGGAAGGGGAACGAAGCGGGGCAGGATTTTCTGGGGCACCTTGACCCGGGCAAATTGCTGCTGCCCGGATTCGGGATCACGGATCAGGGCGGCCACGTTCAGGCTGAGGTTGCTCATGAACGGAAATGGATGGGCCGGATCCACCGCCAAGGGTGTTAGCACCGGGAAGATCTCTGAGCGGAAGTAGACAGTCATCCACTCTTTTTGGCGCTTATTGAGCTTCACATAATCGAGCAGATAGATGCCATGCCCGGCCAGGTCATGTTTGAGGGATTGCCGGTAGTGCTGTTGTTGCAACTCCAGCAGCGGCCGCAGTTGTCTCTGGATGGCTTCCAATTGCTCGAGTGGCGTGAGGCCATCGTCGCTGCGGGTGTTCACCCCTGCTTCCTGCTGGGATTTGAGGGAGGCCACCCTCACCATGAAGAATTCGTCCAGGTTGTTGCTGAAAATCGCGCTGAATTTGGCTTGCTCCAACAGTGGCACTTCAGGATTCAAGGCCTGGGCCAACACCCTCTGGTTGAACGCGATCCAACTCAGTTCACGATTGATATAAAGATCTGCTGGGACGACGGGCGCGGCTTTCGCTTGGCTCATGGACTTTGCCGACCGCGGATGGACAAACCGTCCGGGCTGCACTGCCACAGCCCATTCCTTTCAGCCTAGCAATCGTCTCCAGGCCCCCTTCGTGAGCCAGCGCACCTTGGTGTGTCTTGTTGGAGGCTGTCGATGGGGTGGGGTGTGGGCTTGAGAGCCGGAAACCCTCTGGCGGCTCCTGGGGCGTCTGCTTGAACCCTTGCGAAGGCAACAGTGTCCTGTGTGGTTCAGCCATGAACGAAGAAGCCCGAATGATGGATGTTTTTCAAAGCTTTTATCCAAGGGGGCCCTCTCCTGTTCAAGCACTCACCCTGCGATCCTCGGCAGATCGACCCGCCACCAGAATCGCCACCACAGCCAGAAGCGGGAGCCCCAGCCAGAAGGGGCTCCGATGGCCGAGGCCCTCGTAGGCGAGCCCGGCCAGGGGTGGCCCCAGGAAGCCGCCCAGGCTCTGCAAGCCCTGCAGGCTGCCCAGGGCCGCCCCCTGGCCCTCATCGTCCAGCCGGCGGGAGACGAGGGCCCTCAGGCAGGGAGTGATCAGGCCCGTGCCCACCGCGAGCCCCGCCACGGCAATGAAGGCCAGGGGGATGGCGTTGGCCCGTTGGGTGAGGGGAAGCAACAGGCAGCCGATCCAGGCGAAGCCAAGGCCGACCAGGGCCACACGCCACTCCCCGAAGCGCTGCACCAGCGGGCCGATCAGCCCACCCTGCACCACCATCGCCACCACTCCCACCACCAGAAAGGAAGCTGAGGCCAATTGCGGACCCCATTGGAAGGACTGCTTCAGATAGAGCACCAGGATTCCAGTGAAGCCGCTGAAGGCGAAGAAAAAGAGGAAGAACGCTGTGCACAGGCGCCCCACCCGGGGATGGCCCAAAACCCGCCTCACCTGATGCCAGGGCTGAAGTTGCCGTGGGGTTGGCATTGCCTTTCGCGCTTGGGGCGGATGGGTTTCCGGCAGCAGATTGAGCACCACCAGCAGATTGAACACGGCGAAGCCCACGCCCAACGCCAAGGGGAGCTGCACCGACACCGCGGAGAGCAGGCCCCCCAGCGCGGGGCCAAGGATGAAGCTCAGACCAAAGGCCACGCCGATCAGCCCGAAGGCCCGGGCTCGCTGTTCAGGGGGTGTGATGTCTGCCAACACGGCGCTGGCGGTGGCAGCCGTGCCGCCGCTCACCCCATCGATGAAGCGGCCCACAAACAGCAGAGCCACGGGCAGCCCGGCGGCCGCAGCGCTCGGCCAGAGCTGCGGCCACGGCAAGCTCAGGGTGAGGGCAAACAGCCCCAGGCCCACCACCGTGCCGGCCACACAGAGCGTGATCACCGGTTTGCGGCCAAAGCGATCGCTGAGGGCGCCGATCAGAGGGGTGAAGCTGAATTGCGCGAGGGCATAGGTGCCGCTGAGCAAGCCGAGCACCCTGCCGTCATTGGTGAGATTGGCCAACAAATAGGGCAGCAGGGGAAAAATCAACGTCTCCCCCAGCCTGTCGTTGAGCAGGGTGAGAAAGGCACTGAAGACGATGGTGCGGCGCGCGCGGCTCAGGGTGCTGCCCCAGCAGAGGGTGCCCAGCTTCCCATGGCGCCCCCGCGCCAGCCCAGCCCGCGATAATGGGGGCAAGTTGTCTCGTGCGTCGGTTTGGTCATCGCCGCCTCCGGGCTGGTGTTGGTGGTGTTTTTGCTGGTGCATCTGGCGGGCCTTGGCCTGGCCTTGTGGGATGCCTCGGCCTTTGAGCGCACCGCTTCCGCCCTGCATCAAGCCGCTTGGTTGCCTGCGGCGGAGCTTGGCTTGCTGGTGCTTTTGCTCGTGCACCCGGCGCAAGCCTTGGCCCGGGTTGTGGCCAACCGGGCGGCCCGTGGCGCCGTTGCCGCGCAGCCGCGCAGCCGCAGGGAGGGGCTGGCGGAGCCTTGGGTGGCCCTTGCTGGTCGGCTGATGCCTTGGAGCGGCAGCCTGATGCTTGTGTTTTTGGTGGTGCATCTGGCTCAGTTGCGCCTGCAGCGCCCCTCCGCCGGCCAGGAGCTGGCGGCGTTGCTGGCGGTGTTGCGCCAGCCCCACTGGTTGGCGCTCTACGCGGCGGTGGGGCTTGCGGTGGCTGGGCATTTGGCCCATGGCCAGGAAAGCGCCCATCGGAGTCTGGGCCTTTTGGATCCTGGCAACGCCCGGGCCATCCGGCTGGCGGGGCGGAGCCTGGCCCTGTTGATCGGGGCGGGGTTCACCTTGTTGCCCTTCGCCCTGTTGCAGGGGGGCATGCGATGAGCCCTGGCCCCTGCCTCGATCCCCGCTTGCCGGAAGGTCCCCTGAGCACGGCCTGGCAACGCACTCGCGATGCTTTGCCCTTGGTCAGTCCGGCCAACCGCAGGCGCCTGAAGCTGCTGGTGGTGGGCAGCGGCCTGGCGGGATCTTCCGCTGCGGCCACGCTGGCGGAGCAGGGCTACCAGGTGACCTTGATCACCTACCACGACAGCCCCCGCCGCGCCCATTCCGTGGCTGCCCAGGGGGGCATCAATGCGGCCAAGAACTACGCCAATGACGGCGACAGTGTGGAGCGGCTGTTTCGCGACACGGTGAGGGGTGGCGATTTTCGCGCCCGCGAGGCGGGCTGCCATCGCCTGGCGGAACTGAGCAGCGCCATCATCGATCAGTGCGTGGCACAGGGCGTGCCCTTCGCCAGAGAGTATGGCGGCACGCTGGCCACCCGCAGCTTTGGCGGCACTTTGGTGAGCCGCACGTTCTATGCCCGCGGCCAGACCGGCCAGCAATTGCTCTACGGCGCTGTGCAGGCCTTGCTGCGTCAGGTGGCTTTAGGCCGGGTGACGCTGCTGCCACGGCGCGGCATGCTGGAGCTGATCACGGTGGATGGAGTGGCCAGGGGGGTGGTGTGTCGCCATCTGATCAGCGGAGAGCTGGAGGTGCACACCGCCAATGCCGTGCTGTTGGCGAGTGGTGGCTATGCAAACGTCTACCACCTTTCGACGAATGCGATGAACAGCAATGCCAGTGCGATCTGGCGCGCCTATCGCAAGGGGGCGTTCCTAGCCAATCCCTGCTTCACCCAGATCCACCCCACCTGCATCCCCAGCGGGGATCCCCACCAGAGCAAGCTCACCTTGATGAGCGAGAGCCTGCGCAACGACGGGCGGGTTTGGCTGCCCCTGTTGCCGGGAGAGCAGCGCGCCCCCGAAGCCATCCCCGAGGAGGAGCGCGACTACTTCTTGGAGCGTCAATATCCCACCTACGGCAACATGGTGCCGCGAGATGTGGCCTCCCGCCGAGCTCGGGAGCTGTGCTTGGCGGGGCGGGGTGTGGGCCCCGGCGGCCGCTCGGTGTATCTGGATCTGGCTGAGGCGATTCGTCGCGAGGGTGTGGCAGCCATAGAGATGCGTTATGGCAACCTGTTGGAGATGTATGCGCGCATCACCGGCGAGGATCCCAGAACGACGCCGATGCGCATCTACCCCGCCCCCCACTACACCATGGGAGGCCTTTGGGTGGATTACCACCTGATGAGCACCATCCCGGGGCTGTTTGTGTTGGGAGAGGCCAATTTTTCCGAGCATGGCGCCAATCGCCTCGGCGCCAGCGCCCTGATGCAGGGGCTTGCCGATGGCTATTTCATTGCCCCGGCCACGGTGCCCGCCTGGCTGGCTGGCGCGGCCCAGCCAGAGGTGGGGGTGAATCATCCCGCCTGCCGGGAGGCCCTGGCTGCCGCGGAGGCGCGCCTGCAGGACCTGATCGCGCCGGCCGCTGCAGGCCATGCGCGCCAGCCGGTGGATGGCTTCCACCGGGAGTTGGGGCTGCTGATGATCGAGGCCTGTGGCATCAGCCGTTCGGCGCCACGGTTGCGGGAGGCGATCAGCCAGGTGGCCGAGCTGCGGCAGCGCTTCTCCGAGCAGGGCGGGGTGGCGGAGGCCACCGCCGGGGGCTCGCGGGGCATTCACGACCAGCTGGAGAAGGCTCTGCGGCTGCAGGATTTCTTTGGCCTCGCTGATCTGATGCTGCGCGATGCCCTGGTCCGGGAGGAATCCTGCGGCGCCCACTTCCGGGAGGAACACCAAACGCCCGAGGGGGAGGCCCTGCGGGATGACGCGCGCTTCTCGCACATCGCCGCCTGGGAGTTCCGCGCTGAGGCTGAACCCCGGCGCCACAGCGAACCTCTCACCTACACCACGCTCACGCCCACGGCACGCTCCTACCGCTGATGGCCTCCCCCTTGTCGCTCACTTTCAAGATTTGGCGCCAGGCCAGCCCGGAGGCGCCTGGTGGCTTTGAGCGTCATCGGCTGGAGGGTCTGAGCCCCGATCTTTCCCTGCTGGAAGCGCTCGATGTGCTCAACGAGCGCCTGATCATGGCGGGCGAGCCGCCTTTTGCGTTTGAGCACGACTGCCGGGAGGGCATCTGCGGCTCCTGCGGCTTTCTGGTGAATGGCCAGGCCCATGGTCCGCTGGCCGACACCACGGTGTGTCAGCTCTATCTGCGTCAGTTTCGCGATGGCGACGTGCTGGTGCTCGAACCCTGGCGGGCCAGGGCCTTTCCGGTGTTGCAGGATCTGATGGTGGATCGCTCGGCCTTCGATCGCATCTTGGTGGCGGGCGGCTACTGCTCGGTGAACACCGGCAGCGCCCCTGAGGCCAACAGCCTGCTCGTGGGCAAGGAGCAGGCCGCCAGCGCCTTTGATGCGGCCACCTGCATCGGCTGCGGCGCCTGCGTGGCCAGCTGCCCCAATGCGTCCGCCAGTCTGTTTGTGGCGGCCAAGCTGGCCCACCTCGGCCAGCTGCCCCAGGGGCAGCCGGAGCGGCGCCAGCGGGCCGAAGCTCTGCAGCGGCAGATGGAGCTGGAGGGCTTTGGCAGCTGCAGCAGCCATCTGGAGTGCGAAGCGGCCTGCCCGAAGGGAATCTCCGCGGATTGGATCAGCTGGATGCACAGGGAGCGCTGGGGGGCGCGCAAAGCCACCTGAAGCCCTCCTGAACGGGGTCCCTTGCGATTGAACAGGGAGATGGAGATGGTCTCGCGCGGGCCTTGGCGGTGATGCTTTGCCGTTGCAACTTTTGAATAGCAAGAGCTGAGCCCATGGTTTGCTGCTTTGCGCGGGGAGAACTCCAGCTTGTGGACGCTCCTTCATAGGCGATTGCCAGGTTGGAGGAGCCCGCCGCCTCCGCATTCAGGGCCTCACCTCGGCGTGTCGCAGCATGGGTTTGGCTTCCTTCCCTCCCTCTCTGGCATGGCTCCGCTCAACCCCGTCGCTGCCCGCCGGTTGGCCCCCCTGTTGATGGCGCCCCTGCTGTTGGCGGCGGTGACGGGGTTGGCCGGCCGGCTGGGTCGCAGCTGGTTTGGCCTGCCCAAATCGGTGGCCAATCGCTTGTTTGCCATCCATGCCGGGGGCTTTTT
>JBJTWN010000213.1:0-4040 GCA_046081785.1 Cyanobium sp. | reverse complement strand
TCCCGGCGTGCTGCCCATTCCCCACCCACAGCAGACCATCAAAAGCTTCCAGCTGCGCCAGGCTCACCATGACAGGCTTCCCGTTGCGATGAGTTATGGCCAAGGCATAGCGCCTGGCGGGGGGGGATCGATGGCCAAATTGGGGGAAACCCGGGTAATTGTTCATCTTCATGGGACTCTTGCGCATCCGAGTGATTGACTGCCCCTCACGCCCCGTCGGCTCCAGATCGCTGCCTGATCCCTTGCTTCGTCCATGCCATCTGCTCTCAGCCATGCCCCTGATACAGCCAGGCTGTCGGCCATCGCACCGACTTTGCGCCAGCGGCTCCTCGATTGGTGGGAGGCCTGTGGAAGACGCAGCATCACCCAGAAGCCCTGGATGTTCACGCCCGATGGCCGCTGGCCCGATCCAGGGGAGGAACTCTGCTTTCTGGGTGTGATGGTGGCGGAGGTGATGCTGCAGCAAACCCAACTGCAGGTGGTGCTCCCCTACTGGCGCCGCTGGATGGCTGCCCTGCCCGATCTGCAGGCCCTGGCCGTGGCGGATGGGCAGAGCCTGCTCCAGCTCTGGCAAGGGCTGGGCTACTACAGCCGGGCAAGGCGGCTGCAGCAGGGGGCCCGGCGACTCCTGGACCGCCAGGCTGAACTTGGCACTCCCGATCCCTGGCCTCGCACCCTGGCGGAATGGATGGAACTCCCCGGCATTGGCCGCAGCACGGCCGGGGGGATTCTCTCTTCAGGGGTCGACGGGCCAGCCCCCCTGCTCGATGGCAACGTGCGCCGGGTGTTGGCACGGCTGATGGCCCACCCCCGCTCCTCTCGTACGGATGAATCCCTGTTTTGGAACTGGAGCTCGCGCTTGCTGGACCCCCAACAGCCGAGGGCGTTCAACCAGGCCCTGATGGATCTTGGGGCGACCATCTGCACCCCCCGCCGCCCCCGCTGCCAGGAGTGTCCCTGGCGCCAGGCCTGCGGTGCCTATGCTTCCGGCGATCCAAGCCGGTTCCCCGTGAAGGAAGCCCCCCGAGCTGTGCCTTTTCAGGTGATCGGTGTTGGCGTGGTGCAAGACGGTGACGGACGCGTGCTCATTGATCAGCGTTTGGAGGAGGGATTGCTGGGGGGCTTGTGGGAATTCCCCGGTGGCAAGCAGGAGCCTGAGGAGCCCATCGCTGAAACCATCCGCCGCGAGTTGCGGGAGGAGTTGGCCATCGAGGCGGAAGTTGGGGAGGAGCTGATCACCCTGGAGCACGCTTACAGCCATAAACGGCTCCGCTTTGTGGTGCACCTCTGTCGCTGGCGGTCAGGCGAACCCCAACCCCTGGCCTCCCAGCAGGTTCGTTGGGTGATGCCCGAAGAGCTGACGACCTACGCCTTCCCCGCAGCCAACGTCCGAATCATTGCGGCCCTGCATGAGCGGCTGGGGGTGGAGGGTGGCTCCTGAGCGCTGGCGGTGCGCCGCTCCGTCCTCTCCCGCCATCGCCTCTTCACACCGCCGCAAGCTCCTGCTCCAGCAAGGTGAGCAGCCGCTGCCGTTCCGCAGGGAGCGGGAAGGGCCCTTCCTCGTAGCGAGCCTCCACCGCGAACGCCGCCAAGTCGGCTGGATCGTGCGCTTTGGGAGGCAAGCGATCGGCCAGTACGATCCAGGCCTTGAGGAGCTTTTCCAAGGCCTGCGGCTGGCGGGAGCTGGGGCAGGCGCAGGATCACCGCCAGATCCAGAAACATTTGATCCTGGGGATCGCGCAAGCGCTGAGGGCAACCCTCCAGCGAGCCCGCCCAGGTTTCACGCCAGGGCTGCAGCTCAGCGCGGAGGGTCTCCAGGTCGGCGGCCGTCAACGCAACCTTGGGGCAGGCCAGCACGTTGGTGTCGAGCACCACGCGGATCATGCCTAACGGGCCCGGCGCCCATGACCTCTGGATTGCGGTGCATGGGCCTTGCGCTGATCAATGGGCTCCGCTGATCCCCACCCCAAACAGCCGCGCATCCCGCCCCGCCCCGGCCAGCTCCAGCTCCACCCGCCAGCAAGGTTCGGGCACAAACCCCAGCCGCTCGGGCCACTCCACCGCCAGCACCGCCCCCAGGGCTGCAGCCTCTTCTTCTTCTTGGGCAAACAGTTCCGCGGCGGAGGCGGGCTGCTCCAGGCGGTAGAGATCCAGGTGCACCAGGGCCGTGGGTTGGCTCGCCACCTCCCCTCGGTAGTGGTGGGCCAGGGCGAAGGTGGGGCTGGTGATGGGCTCCTGGATCCCGAGCCCTTCCGCCAGCCCCTGCACCAGGGATGTTTTGCCGGCGCCCAGCTGCCCCTGAAGCAGCAGAAGCTGGCAGCTGGACGTTCCGCCCTCCAACAGTGCTTGGGCCAGCCGGCGGCCCAGGGCAAAGGTGGCGTCTACATCGGCGAGTTGGCACACCTCCATCACGCCCCTTGGGTTGATGCCTGTAGATTCTCCCGGAGCGAGCCCGAAGCCTCGGCGTCTCCGCAGATATTTCCCATCCATTTTTTAAGGAGAGTTTTCATGGTTGCGACACCCGTGGCCCCGGCAGAGGCTTTTCCCCATCTGCAGGCCACCAGTTCCTATGTGATCGCCGATATTGGTTTGGCCGATTTCGGCCGTAAAGAGCTCAATATCGCCGAGACCGAGATGCCTGGCCTGATGGCCCTTCGGGCCAAATATGGCGCTGATCAGCCTCTCAAGGGCGCTCGCATCGCTGGCTCCCTCCACATGACGGTGCAAACCGCCGTGTTGATCGAAACCTTGGTTGCCCTTGGCGCTGAGGTTCGCTGGGCGAGTTGCAACATCTTTTCCACCCAGGATCATGCGGCTGCCGCCATTGCCGCAGCTGGCATCCCGGTGTTCGCCTACAAAGGTGAAAACCTCGATGAATATTGGGCTTTCACCCATCGCATCCTGGAGTGGGGCGATGGTGGCACCCCCAACATGATCCTGGACGACGGCGGTGATGCCACCGGCCTCGTGATTCTTGGCAGCCGGGCGGAGAAGGATCTGTCGGTGCTCGACAACCCTGGCAGCGAAGAGGAAGTTGCCCTCTTTAAATCGATCCGCGCCAAGTTGGCTGTTGAGCCTGGCTTCTATTCCCGCATCCGCGCCAACATCCAGGGCGTAACCGAAGAAACCACCACTGGTGTGGCGCGTCTCTACCAGCTCCAGAAAAGCGGCGAGCTGCCCTTCCCCGCCATCAACGTCAACGACTCGGTCACCAAGAGCAAGTTCGACAACCTCTACGGCTGCCGTGAATCGTTGGTGGACAGCATCAAGCGAGCCACCGATGTGATGGTGGCTGGCAAGGTGGCTCTGGTGATGGGCTACGGCGACGTGGGCAAAGGTTCGGCCCAATCCCTGCGGGGCCTTGGTGCCACCGTGATGATCGCTGAGATTGATCCGATCTGTGCGCTGCAAGCGGCCATGGAGGGTTATCGCGTGGTGCGTCTGGATGACGTGGTGAAGGATGTGGACATTTTTGTGACGGCCACTGGCAACTTCCAGGTGATTCGCCATGAGCACCTGATTCAGATGAAGGATCAGGCCATCGTTTGCAATATCGGCCACTTTGATAATGAAATCGATGTGGCCTCTCTCAAGCAATACACCTGGGAAAACATCAAGCCTCAGGTGGATCACGTGATCCTTCCCAGCGGCAACCGCATCCTGCTACTGGCCGAAGGCAGGCTGGTGAACCTGGGCTGTGCCACTGGGCACCCCAGCTTCGTGATGAGCAATTCCTTCACCAACCAGGTGTTGGCCCAGATCGAGCTCTACACCAAGGGTTCTCAGTACGGCAAGGAGGTCTATGTGCTGCCCAAGCACCTTGATGAGATGGTGGCCCGGCTCCACCTGGATAAGATTGGCGCCAGGCTCACAGAGCTCACTGCTGAGCAAGCGGCTTATATCAACGTCCCTGTGGAGGGTCCGTATAAGCTTGAGCATTACCGCTACTGAGGATTTTGTGGCCTAACCCTTGGCCCTTCCTTGGCTCCATCATTGACCCTTCCCATTGAATTGGGAAGGGTTTTTTGCTGTTCTCTTTG
>JBJTWN010000212.1:0-10033 GCA_046081785.1 Cyanobium sp. | reverse complement strand
CCCCGTTGCAGGCTGCCGGCGTAGGCGCTCCAATCCTGGCTGCAACGGGGCTGGATCGGCCTGCGCCCCTTCTCCGATGTGCTCGCGCCGATCGGCGGGGCGGTGCTCGATGCCATTGCCCTGCAGTCGGAGATCATCGCCGCCCGCTACCGCAGCGGGGATGGCACCGGCGTGGCCCTGTTGACCCCCTCCACCTCCTGCGTGCAGGATTCGGGCCAGGCCCTCTGGATTGCCATCCGCCAGCTGCGGGAGCAGGGGGAGGCGATTCCGATGTCGACCTTCGATCGGGAACGGCTGCGGGAGCTAGGGCTGGCCTTTGATCGGCTGCTCAAGCCCTTCGGCCAGGTGCGGGGGGATTGGGCCAACAACGCGGCCCGGGCTCTGGCAGCGGGCACCGGCAGCGCCAGCCAGGCCACCCCGCGGGTGGGGGGTGGCCTCTTCGAGACCAGCCAGAGCCTGCGGGATGCCCTGCTCCGTTGGCGTTCAATCCTTCCCCGCAGCGCCCACGACCTGTTCGCCGCCGAATTCCTGCGGGTGGGCCTGCCCCTGCTGGTGTTGCGCAGCAATCAGATCCCAGGAAGCGATCCTCGGCTGGAGCCCATCGCTCCAACGGTGCTCTTCGGGCAGTTGCCTCTGGTGCCCACCCTGCTGGGCCGGCTGGGCGACAGCCTCTTCCCCCAGTGGAATCCCGCAGGCCAGTGGGGAAGCCTGCTGATTCTGATCGGCTACGGCGTGTTGGCCCTCACCCTGGGTATGCGCCCTGATGTGCCGCTTGGGCGGTGCGCTGGCTGGCCCCGCCGCCTGCCCCGAGCCGCCGCCGTTCCTTCGTGCCCGCGTTGGTGGAGGAGGTGCTCTTTCGCGCCTTGATGCTTCCCAGTCCCCTCGATGGGGTGGGGCCCTTGGCGATGGCGCCCTGGCTGGCCCTCAGTGTGGGGTTGTTTGTCGCCTGGCACGGGCTCACTCTGCGCCTCAGGCGCGGTGCGCTGCCGATCACGCCCGGAGATCCCCGCGTTCTGGTGCAGGTCAGCCTGTTAGGGCTGGCCTGCGCCTTGGCCTTTGTCGTCAGCGGCTCCCTGTGGTCGCCGCTGTTGATCCACTGGCTGGCGCTGGTGGTGTGGCGCCAGGGGCTGGGGGGAGTCTCCATGCCCCGCTAGGAGCGTTTCCGTCGCAAGGGGATGGGTTGGCGTAGCGGGGCCTTGACCCGCATGACCCCGCCCAGCCGTGATTCCCTCGAGAGCACGCCGATGTCTTTGTCGTCCGGGCGCTTCCAGTGATCCTCACTCCGCCACCCAGGTCGCAAACCGCGTGCCGATCGGCGCTTCGCCAGCCGGAGCGGCCACGGCTTCCAGGGCCGCGCGGGCTTCGGCTCCGGCCCGCAGCTGGGCCAAAAACCGTTGGCTGCGCTGCCGCACCGCCTCCGCCACAAAGGCATACACCGCCGCCGGCTGGGCCTGTGCCCAGGCCTCAGGGGCGTAGCGCTCGATCGAATCGGCAATCACCGCCCCGGCGTTCACCAGTGGATCGGGCAACACCAGCACCCCGCGCTCGGCCAGTTGCCGTGGTCCCTGCGGTTGGCGGAAGGGGGCATTGGCGGCGCTGACCAGGGCACTGGCTTGCAGTTGCTTCACCTGGGCGGCGCCGAGCAGGCCCGAGCTCGAGCAGGGCAAGAGCACATCCACCGGCTGGCGCCACCAGGGGCCAAAGGGATCGAGGGGCCGGGCGCCGGGGATGGCCGCCCGCGCCGGATCCAAATCCACCGTGTGCACGGTCCAGCCCCGGGTGATCAGTTCCCTGGCCACCACGCTCCCCACCGCACCGCAGCCATGCACCAGGGCGCTTCCGGGCTGGTGTCGCACGGCCTCCAGGGCGCCCAGGGTGCCGTGGGCGGTGCAGCTGCTTGCATCGATCTGGCTGCCGATGGCCGCCAACACATGGGGGGTGAGCCGCGAGAGCTGAACCATGTCGTGGGGGCTGGTGTTGAGGTCGCAGCCGGTCACCATGGCGCCCCCCAGCGCTTCCAGCAACAGCCCGGTGGCCTGGAGCAGCGCCCCCTTGGCCGCCTGGGGATCCGCCGCGCGGGCCACCACCTTGCCCCCCGCAAAGCCCGTGCCGTAGATGCTGTGCTTATCCGCCATCAGCCCGGCCAGCCGGCGGCCATCTGCCAGGCAAGCGTTGTCGGAGGGGTAGGCGAGGAGGCGCAGGCCGCCGTTGGCAGGCCGCAAGAGCCCCTCGTGGGCGGGCTCCCCCGTGGCGGTGACAACAAACACTGAGAGCTCCGGGGTGACGTAGCGGGCCCGCACGGCGGTGGAGGTCGACGGTCGCATGGGTCCTGTATCAGTGAACAAGAAGATATGGATTGCCGCCAGCGCTGGCGTGTCCGCTGCTACGGGGTGCCGCCCCTGCCAGCAACTGCCCACCGGGCGCTAGAGGTGGAGGAGCCGTGGAGAACCGCCCCGATGGTCGTCGCCCAGCGCCGTCTCTGGTGGTTGGTCCCGTCGCGTCGCGCCATTCTTCAGGTGTTGGTGGCGGGAGCCCTCACCCTGGTCGGGCTGGGGCTGGCGCTCCCCCTCGGCTCTGGGGCCCAGCAGCCTGCCGTCGTGCCTGGGGCCCCCCTGGCCTGCTTGGGGGAGACCCGCTCGTTGATCCTCTCGAGCGGCATGCCCTACACACCGGTGCGGCTGCAGGGCCGCACCGGTTTTTTCGTGGTGGATCTCGGGGCGGATGGCAGCGCCATCTCCCCGACCACCTTTCTGCCCGGCCCGGCCAGTGCCCCCCGGCCGATGGCGGGCAGCGTGGATCACTTTGAAGGGTTGGAGTTTTTCGGACCCTGGGGGCCCGTGCGGCTGAGCGTGCAGGCCCACAGCGGCATCCAGGGGCCGATCCCCCAGGCCGGGCTGATCGGCACCGATCTCCTGCAGGGCCATGTGGTCACGCTCGACTACGCCAGGGGCCTGCTGCACCGCGCCGAGCGCGAATCGTTTTGCAGCGAGGCGGCCCTGCGCCAGGCGGGCTTTGCCCCCCTCTCCACCAGCGACTACTACGGCACCGCAGGGGCGCCGTTGCGCTGCCCCGCCGCCCCTCGCCGATCGGGTTGTCCCAACATCCCCACGGTGCCGGTGCGGATCGGCCCCTCCCTGGCGGTGGCCCAGATCGACACGGGCTACGACGACGGCCGCCACGCCCCTTCGGTCAACGTCAACCGCGCCTGGCTCGCCGCGCTCGTGGCCGCCGGGGTGAAGCCCCAGCGGATGCCCGAGGCGGATCTCTCCTTGAGCACCTGCGCGGGGGTGGCTGAGCCGGTGTGGGCCTACCGCCTTCCCGAGGGCCTGGCCCTGGAGCTGGTGGGCAGCGATGGCCGGGCGGTGCGCCGGCTGGAGGGTGTCACCCTCTTTTTGAAAGACACCCCAGCGGCGGCGGGGCGTTGCGGCGGGATTGGCACTTGGCGTCAACCGGCGGCCCAGCTGGGAGCGAGCGTCGTGAACGGCGGCACTCTGGTGGTGGATCCCTTCGCCCAGCGGGTATGGTTTCGGTTCGGAGAACCGAGGTAGCGCCATGGGCGGATTGTCCTTGAACAAGCGCGACTACGACATCTTCATCAGTTATGCCCATGCTGAAAAACCATTTGTTCAGAGCCTCTACGCTTGGCTGCAAGATGTGGCTGGTTTTCAAGTGTGGTGGGACAGCCGCGACCTGGCGGCAGGAGCTTCCTTGGCGACCGAACTGCAAAAAGGCATCGGTCGCTGCCGTGCGGTTGTCTTGGTGGCATCAGACGAATCTCTATCGCGCGGCTGGGTGCAAAAAGAATACAACGCAGCTATGGATGAGTGTGCCAACTTTGAAGGATTCAGGATGGTGGTGTTGCGCATGGCCAATGCCAATGTCGATCTGCTGATGAAGGGAATCTCCTGGATCGATGTTGCGGATGTTGCCCTCACAGCAGACTTGGCGGCAGAGATCATCCGCGCTCTCTATCCAGGTGAAAAACAGCCCAATCCAGCCACCTCGCGCGATGTTTACATCAGTGCCTCCTGGCGCGCTGATGACAACTCAAGTGCGAAAACGGTCTGCCGATGCTTGGCGGAGCAGGGGCTGCGCCTGATCGGCGACTCCACAGATCAAAAAGGCTTTGGAGCGGGGAACAGGATCGAGCAGATCATGTCAAGTTGTGGGGCATTTGTTGGCATCATTCCTTTCCGGGGTGATGACAAGGCCGCTGCCAGTGAAGGGCCGTATAAGTATTTCCTTCGCGAAGTGGAGTTGGCCAGGCGACTCGGCCTGCCATCGCTTGTGATCGCCGACCCGCGCGTATCTCCGCCTGAGGCTGTTGAGTGGCTGCCCATGCAGACAGAAGCCACCACCCTGCCGGAGATCGTGAAGGGGCCGCTGCAAACGCTTTGGGACCGGTGGCGTGTCTCACCGCATCCGCACTATGTGTTTTGCGCCATGGACCTGCAGTCTGAGGATACGCGGCTGACCAGCCAGATTCGCCAATTGATTCAATGCATCACCTCGATGCCAACCAAGGTTGGCAATGAAGTTCATGAGGGCAACTCGGAGAATGTCAATGCGGCCGTCCGTCGCGCTGTCTGTCAGGCCTTTTTGGTGTTGGCTGATCTCACCGACGACAACCTCAACACCTGCATCGAGGCCGGAATGGCGCTTGCCGCGGAAACAAACGTGGAGCTGATCGCTTCTGGCGAGCCGCGTCGCCCCCCATTCATGTTGCGGGAGCGAAACATGCCCACCTACACAACCCGGTTGCAGCAGATCGGCCTCATCCACAAGTTGATGCGCCCCTATCGACGCCGCGTGATCAATGCGGAGTTGTGAACGCGGCGCCTGAGGCGGCGAGCGCAACTCCAACACGCCAAGGCGCCGGCGATCGGCAGAGGGCCGGGAGCTTGCATCGTGGTGGCTTCGAGCACGGTGACGGGACCAATCGAGGTGGTGGATCCCGATGAGGAAAAGCTGCCGCCGCTGTAGATCGGGCCCCAAATGATCGAGCCTTCGTCGTCGATGGGAAGGGGTGGCTCCAGAGCCACTGGCGGATCCTCGGCAGGGGGAAGTTCGATGGCGATGGGTGGCGGGTCAACCACAGGAGGCTCGATAGCGGTGATGGGATCGTCCGGGCTTGGCGGGGGCGGCAGTGGCGTGTAGGGCTCAGGCGTGAGTTCAATCGCCACATCGGAGTTGTAGCGAATTGCCCCTTTGTTCCAGGCATCAAGGCTGCCGCCATCATATTGAAGAAAATCCGCCGCGAAGGAGAGAACTGTGCCGTCTTCAGCCTGACTGAACTCCCAGATGGTGAAGGAGCCAGTCAGGGAATTATTGCCACGGCCATTTCCAAAAAAATCGAGGCCGCCTGAGCTGCCCTCATCGGGGAACCTTGCGGCATTCGCATAGACACCCGTCGTCAGCTGCGCATCGGTTGGAGCGGTGAGACTGAGATACCACCACCGGCTCTGCCAAGGATTGGGGTTTGTTTGAAAATCGTTGATGGCAAAAAATAAGCTTTTGTTGTCATAGTTGTAGGCGGTGATCTCAAAGCCATCGACCGGACCCACCACAGCGGTTTCGCCGCCACCGACATAGCTGTACGGACTGCTGATGTAAGAGAAGATCGTGGCCGCTTTGGCTGGTTGCAGCCAGCCGGCCAAGGGAATGGCCAGCGCCATGGCGAGGAGATGGGACCAACGACGGGTGGCCGCTTGGCGAAGCAACGCTTTGCTGGATGGAGTCAAGGACGTAATCGCTGACGAGATAGAACGCTTCCGATGGAACAAAATCTGAGAGAACAATGTCATTCTTAATGCGGCTCTATCGGCAACACTAGCCTTGGCCGCCTGTTGCCGCCTCGATTGTTGCCTGCTTGATGTGCGGCAGATCCGCATCGCTTCGCCCACCGCCCTCAGCCGCCCCCCGGCGCTCAACCCGGCTCGAGCCGCACCGCCGCCGCCTTGAGTTCGGGTTGTTTGGAGAGGGGGCAGCCCAGCTCGTGCATCAGCCGGTTGGCTTCGCAGGCCTGGGGCTGGGAGGCGCCCCAATGCATCGGCAGAAAGACCACTCCAGGCCGGATGGCCTCGCTCCACTGCACCGGCACCCGCACGCTGCCGCGACGGGAGGTCACCAGGGCGATGGCGCCATTGGCCAGCCCCAGGGGTTCGGCGTCGCTGGGGTGCACCTCCAACACGGGGCCCGGGTGCTGCTTGCGCGCCCGCTCCACGTGCGCCGTGCGGGTGAGGGTGTGCCAATGGGCCAGATAGCGGCCCACGGTGAGCACCAGGGGGAAGGCGGCATCGGGGGGTTCGGCCAGGCCCAGGGGCGCTTCGGCGATCAGCCGGGCCCGGCCGCTGGGGGTGGGGAACTGGTGATCGCCATAGAGCCTGGCGCCGCCGCCGCCGGGGGCGGTGCCAGCCGGGAAGGGCCATTGCTGGGGGCCGTGGTCGGCCAGGAGGGAGTGGCTGAGGCCGGCCATGTCGCAGAGGCGGTCGCGGGTGAGCGCCACGAATTCGGCGTGCACCTCGGCGGCCGAGGTCCAGGCGAACTGCTCCGCGAACCCCAGCCGCCGCCCCAGCTCGGCGAACACCACCCAATCGGCCCGGGCGTCTCCCGGCGGCTCGCGAAAGGCAGGACAGAGGGTCACGCGCCGTTCGGAGTTGGTCATCGTGCCGGCCTTCTCGCTCCATTGGGCCGCTGGCAGGAGCAGGTGGGCCACGGCGGCGGTTTCCGTGCCCGCATAGGCCTCGCTGAGCACCACCATCGGGCAGCGGGCCACGGCGGCGCGCACCCGATCCAGCCAGGGCAGGCTCACCAGCGGGTTGGTGGCCGCCACCCACCACAGATCCAATGCGCCCCGCTCCATCGCCTCGATCTGCTCCCACACCGCCAGCCCGGGGTCGGCGCTGATCGATCCCGGCGCGAAGCCCCAGTGGCGCTCCACTTCGCCGCGGTGCTCAGCGTTGGCCACGGCGCGGTAGCCGGGCAGCAGCTGGGCCAGGCCCCCCACCTCCCGGCCCCCCATGGCATTGGGCTGGCCGGTGAGGGAGAAGGGCCCGGCGCCGGGCCGACCGATCTGGCCGGTGAGCAGGTGCAGGTTGATGATGCCGGCCACGGTGGCGGTGCCCTCCCGCCGCTGGTTCACCCCCATCGACCAGAGGCTGAGCACCGCGCCGCCCTCGGCCCACCACCGAGCCAGCTGGCGCAAGCTCGCCTCGTCTATGCCGCAAACGTCGGCCGTGCGCTCCGGCGTCCAGGCCTCCAACAGGGGTGCCAGCTCCTCGAAGCCTTCGGTGTGGGCGGCAAGGAACGCCTGGTCGTGGGCGCTTTCCGCCAGCAGCAGGTGGCCGAGGCCATGGAGTAGGGCCAGATCGCTGCCGGAGCGGATCGGCAGGTGCAGATCAGCGGCGGCGGCGGTGTCGGTGGCGCGGGGATCCACCACAACCAGGCGGGGCGCCCCCTTTTCGCGGCGGCGGCGCTTGAGCAGGCGCTGGAAGAGCACCGGGTGGCATTCGGCGGTGTTGGTGCCGATGAGCACCACCAGATCGGCGAGGTCGAGGTCGTCGTAGCAGCAGGGCGGCCCGTCGGAGCCGAGGCTGCGGGCATAACCAGACACCGCCGAGCTCATGCACAACCGCGAGTTGGCATCGAAGTTGTTGCTGCCCAAAGCGCCCTTGAGCAGCTTGTTGGCGACGTAGTAGTCCTCCGAGAGGAACTGGCCGGAGCCATAGATCGCCAACCCATTGGGGCCCCGGCTGGCCAGCGTGGCCTGGATGCGCGCCACCAACCGCTCCATGGCTTGCTCCCAGCTGATCGGCGCGAAGGGCTGATCGGTGCGCTCGCGCCAGAGGGGCATGGTGAGCCTGTTGCGGTGCAAGGTTTCGCCAACGGTGGCGCCCTTCACGCACACCTGGCCGAGGGAGGAGGGATGGTGGCGATCGCCCCGGGCGGTCCAGATGGGGTCGGGGGTGGGGCCACCTGGCTTTGGGGGATCAGGCGGTTTGAGCTCCAGGCCGCAGCCCACGCCGCAGTAGGGGCATTGGGCCCGGGCCGCTGGGGGAGAGGTGCTCATCGGGGGGTGCGGGGCTGGGCCGAGCCAGGCGGCGGGATCCCCTGGCTTCCAAAGGCCGCGCCGGGGCAGACAACCGGCGACGACGCTAGCCGGATGGATTAGCTCAGCAGGGGTGGGGGACGGGTTTTGTCGCGGTGGCTACAGGGGAGCGGGCGTTTTTGGCTGGGAGGACGGGATTCTGCGGGATGACCACTTGAGGGCTGTGTTCAAAGTGGTCGCAATCCCCAGCAATCACGGGCTGATCAAAGGAATCGTTTGTCTTCCATGGCGGCGGTAGATATGGAAGTCACTGTCGGTAGTGAGAAGGAAAGGGGAGTCGTTGACCTCTGCCAATCGGATCAATGCAGCATCAGCAAGTGAGGCGGGAACATTTTCGTAACGCTTGAAAAGGGAGCTTACTGAGCCAATTTGCTCTTGGAGCACGAATGGCAATTGCACAACTCCCCGTTCAATAAAACGCAGCGCCAACGCAGGATCGAATCCAGAGCGCTTGAGCAGAAAGCATGTCTCCGCAACAACGGCTTCACAGCTCAGCAAGGGAGGCTGGAGAAGCCGAAACTGTTCAACAGCCCATTGATGTTGGGAGTCGCTTGCATTGCACCCCTGAAAGTGTGCTCTAGTGATAAATGCAAACAAGCCTTGCTACTAATAAAAACCCAGATTGCCAACAATAAGCGTTGCAATCTTTATGTTGCCTTTTAAGACTCAGGGATTGCTCCACTGCTTTAAGCTACTCCTATCTTGCCCAGTCAGGAATTATTTCATCGGGAACATCAGCAGGATTAATGTCTGCTGACCCTTTCGGAACAACTACTGGAGCACCCGTTGCGAAGATAAAGATTACATCGACACCGTTATTGCCACCCACTGCATCAGTTGTACCAAATATCTGCGCTCCAATCCCTGCAACCACAGAAACCACTCTTCCGGGAGCACCTGCCGCAGCAGCCAATTGAGAGGCTGTTGTCAACCCCCTAACAATATCTTGAACTTCGTTATGCGAGAAAGTGACCTGCCATCCAAGAGTTACTCCATTCTTTTTGAGTTTTTTGTAATCAGCCATAACAATTTGTTCATCTAGAATTTTCCTAGGCTAGTTATGGTTTGTGGGTCCGGTAACCATGTGCTCATATAAATACACAACACAGATTGGGGCAATGGCATAGGGGACATCCCCCCACTCCCACTGCTGAGAAGAAGGCAGAGAATCGCCCTCAACATTCAACGGGATACGGCATGGAAAAGAATGCCGACCTCGGTTGGATGGCCTGTGCGGGCGCTATGGGCAATAAACTCCTAGTCCTCAGCATGATGAAGGGCGGATGCACACGACTCCTTCGAATGCCGAAGGTGCACCGGCGGCGGCCAAGTGACTTTGATTTCAAAACACGCCCGATCCGCCGCTCGGGTTGACCGCCTTGTTCGGCCATTCTGGAAGCAACCGATAATCCGGCGGCGGTGTTGTCAGGATACCGCCCTAGTTTGTTCATCGACGAGATCAAGCGAGTCTTGCTTGATTTGATACGCATCGTTCACGCCGGCCGTTGCAGAGGCATGAAAGCCAGTAACCCTCACCCTGAGATAAACGGTGCCATCCTTCAGATTGTCAGTATCCCAATCGGATTGGGCTGAATCGCCCTGGCTGTGTGCCTTGTAGAAGTTTGCGCGATACCTCACGTATCCAGGTTCCACGACATAGGGCACCCACATCTCTTTGGTATTACTTGGGCCGTCGGTCTTCGCGTTAATCTCGCCACCCTCTCTTCCGTCGTTCGTGAGCATTTTCTTGACGTGCCCAGCAGCCAACAACTCTGACCAAACTTCGTTAGTCATACGGTGTCCTTTCGATGCTTGTAAAATCTAGGTGTGGTTCGCGGGTCCGATAACCAGATGTACAATTTGTTACGCAAGCCACGATCGACTGTCCTGATGATGCTGATTCATCGCGTAGGCGGATGCAGGCAA
>JBJTWN010000211.1:0-18150 GCA_046081785.1 Cyanobium sp. | reverse complement strand
TCGAGTTCGCCAGGGCTGAGGTAGCGGGCTTCGGCGTCCGCGTTGATGATCGAGTTGGAGACGATGCTCATGCAGTTCTGCCTCGAAACAAGCGGTCACCGTTAAGGAGACCGGTATCCGGTGGGTAAGGGTGTGATCGGTGGTGCCGATCGCCGAATCATTCTGTGCCAAAGCCCCTCTCGGCCCGGAACCTCGGTAACAGATCTTCACGGCCTTTCTTGCTTGAGATCCCTTGGCTTGCAATGAGTTTGCAAACGGCGGCAGGGAGGGAAAGTTGCAGCAATTGTTCATTTCTCCCCTTCGTGTTGGCCTGCATGACCGGTGGTGAATGGCCTGTTCTTTTCATCATCTGTTGCACGTGATCCTCGCCAAGTCTCCATGACAAAAAAGCCCCCGGGGCTCCGGGGGCTTTGGGGGACATTCGGGGTGGCCCAGCTGGGCCTCAGATGGGTGAACGACCGGTCGGGGTGAGGCCGCCGTTGCCGCCATACAGCTCTGCGGAGCGGTTCACCGTGGGTAGGGGGACGCCGTCGACGGTCTGGAGGCCGCGCAAATAGGGCACGGTGGATTGCCCAAAGGCCCTCGCGTAATCCTCGCTGGCAAGAATCTGATTGAGGGCGGCGGGCAGTCCTTGGCTGGTGCGGGTGGCCAGAAATCGACTGGTCTCCGCTGGCTGGGCAGCCCGTCCGAGCAGAGCCAGGTGCGCCGCTGCCGCGGCCCGCAGGGGTGCCAGCCGGTTGAGGCGTTGCAGGAACAGCTCGCTGCCGGCGATCAGCCCAACAAACTCCGCCACGGAAATCTGGCCATCGCGCAGTTGGGACTCCGCATCCAGGAGCCGTTCGGCCGCAAAGGGAACGCGATTGAGCAGTTGGCGATAGGTGGCCTTCACCACTTCATTGAGCTGGGCCTCGCTGGGGGCGCTCAACAGTTGCACCGGTCGGCCGATGCTTTGGCGCCGGCGGAACCCTTGCGGGTTGCTGCTGCGCAGAGCCTTCTCCATGGCTTGGCTCGGCGCCGTGACCGCTCCGGCTCCGATGCTTGGACCACCGGCTGACACCGACGCTTTCCAGCCTCCAACAGGGGCGATCGTGCGAGATGCGGCTGGGCTGGTCGGAGAGGGGGAGACGGATGGAGAAGGCGCGGCGGCAACGGAGGGGGTCCAGCCTGGTGCAGCTCAGGGCTGAGGGCGCCAGGTGCGGCTGGGCTGCGGTGCTTGTCGCAGGCTGCCGGGACCTCCCGCCACTGGGGGCGGCGCCATCACTTCCCCGCCGCTGATTTGGGCTGACCAGCCGCCGCGGGCCGCCAGGGGGCGGGGCGGCAGGTTGCGGGGGGTGAGATCGCCGGTGGTGCGGATCTGCTGGGGGGGCGGCACATCTGGCCGGGGCGACCGGCTGAGATCGGGGATGGCCGTGGAGTCGAGGGGGCGCCGCAAGGCAGGCACCCGGCGGGTGTTGAGATCGGTGGGGGTGATGAACCGCTCGTAGGGAACGGTGTCCTCTCCAAAGGTGGTGGAGTATTCGGAGCTGTTGATCATGGCGTCGACGACGCCATAGAAACCCTTGCGGGCGGCCGTATCGAAATAGGCATCGATTTCCCAGCGCCCGAAGGTGGGCCGGCCCAACAGTCGCCGGTGCATCACCTCAATCGCTTTGCAGATGTAAAGGCCACTCCAGTAACGGCGGCGGAAGGCATCGGAGCGGGCCACCTGCCGCACGAATTCGCGCAGGCTAATGTCGCCGTTTTCGAGCTTGATCTCCTCCACCGTGTTGCGCTCGCCGGCGTAGCCGGTGTTTCCCAGCACCTGGGCATACACGGCGCGGATGACGCCCTGGGTGGAGGCTTCACTGCCGCGAACACTCGGTTGGCCGCCTCGGCTGGGCACGGAATTGCCCCCCGTGGCGATCTGCTGAAGGCGCACAACCTTGGGACCAACACGTCGGGGTGTGGCCTTGCGGAATTGGGGACTGGCCATCTGCCCGGGTTGGCTGAGGCCGTTGCTGATCAGGATGCGGCGACTGTCGTAGCTGTACGGCACCGCGCGGGTGGCCACAGATGCCGTGCCTGAAGGGAAGATGGCGCCGTAGGTGAGGGCCAACGGGTCATTGCCACCCCCATAGGCATGTTGATCCGGCAGGGGCTGGCGATAGGAGGCGTAAAGGGTGATGTATTGCGGCGCCCCCTCAAACGGCGCGCTGAAGCGGAACAGCTTGCGATTGGATCCCCAGCCTGCGCTCTCCTGGGCCTCTTCCCCGAGATCCCGAAGGTAGGGCACGGTTTCTTCGCCAAACACACGGGCGTATTCCATGCTGTTCACCAGCACATCCACCAGGCCGTTGAGGCCCTGGGCGCTGACGATGGCGAAGTAATAGCGAAACTCCTCGATCGAACTCAGGCCCCGTCCGAGGAAATGACGGAAGGCCAGTTCCACGACACGGCTGTTGGAGAAGCGGCCGTAGAATTGTTGGCGATATTCCTTGCTTCTGCCGAGGGCTCGGATGAATTCCCGCATCGAGATCTGGCCCTGGCGGCACTGGGTGGCCTCCACCGGGCAGACCTGCTGGGAGTAGCCCTTGACGATGTCGCGCTCAAACACCTGGCGATAGGCCGCCCGGATCACCTCGGCTTTCTCCCTGCCGGAGAGGCCGGGCTTCATCACAAAGCGCTGGCGACCTTCCGCGGCCAGGGCATAAATCGCTGGGAGCTGCAATCCCTGGTTGACAGGGCTGCCCAGCCGTTGCCGGGTGGAGGGTGTGGGCACCTCCAGCTCCTTGAGGAGCACGTTGAAGCATTCGATCACCAGGGAGCGCGCTTCGGGCTGCCCCTTGAAAAGATCGGCAGCGGCGGCGCGCATCTCCTGGATCGCCACGTTGGTAGCGGCCAAAGAGCAGGCCTTCTCCAGCACATCCTTCAGGCCGCGGGTATTGACGGCGAGGATGCTGGGATCGCCCGCCACGAGGGCATACCCCACGTAGCGCAGGAACCAGGCCAAGTCGCGGATGGATTTTTTCATCCGCTCCGTGCCATACACCCCCACGGAGATGGGGTTGAAGCCGCTGGGCAACAACACGCGCACGTCTGCGTCGCCACTTGCTCCTTCCAGGAGGCGGCTGATCACATTGCCGCGGCTCTTGGTGGCGGTGGTGCCCACGAAGGTTTGCACCGAGCGTTGGAAGGCGGCCTGGTCGGCCGCCAGGGGCGTGGCTTCGCCGCCTTCGACTGAGCCCAGAGGCGCATCGAGGTAAGACAGGGGCGTGCCACCCACAAAAATGCGGTTGGCGGCCCTCGCCACGATGGCGGCTGCGTTGGCCGAGATCCTCTGAGCCGCTTCCACGCGGATCTGCCCGCTTTGGAAGAAGGTGATCAGGGTCTGCAGTTCGCCTCCATCAGGGAAGCGATCCAGCTGCTCCGCCTGACGGACGCTGGAGAGTGGCAGGGTGTCGTAGAGCTGGGGATTGACCCTCGTGCTGCCGCTGCTGGCGGTCACAGTCATGAACGGGAGCGTGCCGGGCTACGGCATGTTACGGCTCCCCCCCTGGCTCGTCGGGGGCGCATGAACAAATGTTTGCAGCCGATCGGTGGCCTGGCGTGCCGATGCAGGAATCTGGAGGGCCCGCCCTGATGGTGATGCAGGAGTCGCCCGCCGCCACGCCAGCCACCGCAGACGCCGCCACGCCTGTGGTGAGCGCCTTTTACGACCGTTACCCCTATCCCGGCGATCCTCTCCAGGAGGGTCCACCGCCCGGATACAACTGGCGCTGGTGCATTGACAGCGTGGTGGCGGCGGTGCGGGGCGTGTTGCCCCCCCGCCCGGCGGGGGGTGGATCTAGGCCCTGGCGGGTGCTTGATGCCGGCTGTGGCACCGGCGTGAGCACCGACTACCTCTGCCATCTCAATCCGGAGGCCTCCGTCTTGGCCGTGGACATCAGCCCAGGCGCCCTCGATGTGGCCCGGGAACGCCTGCGTCGCTCTGGCGGAGCGAGCCGGGTGAGGGAGTTGCGCATCGAGGAGCGCAGCCTGCTCGATTTGGGCGAGGAGGGCCCGTTTGATGCCATCAATTCCGTGGGTGTGTTGCACCATTTGGCCCGGCCGGAGGCGGGCCTGCGGGCTTTGGCGCAACGGCTCGCTCCCGGTGGCTTGCTCCACCTGTTCCTGTATGCGGAGGCTGGTCGCTGGGAGATCCACCACACCCAGCGGGCCCTGAGCCTGCTGCAGGTGGGCAACGGCGCCGAGGGGTTGCGGTTGGGCCGCCAGCTCCTGGCGGAGCTGCCGCCAGGCAATCGCCTGCGCCGCCATCACGAGGAGCGCTGGGCCTTGGACACGGCCGCCGACGCGAATTTCGCTGACATGTATTTGCACCCGCAGGAAACCAGCTTCACGGTGGCGGGATTGTTGGCCCTCCTGGAGGAGGCGGATCTTCACTTTGCGGGCTTTTCCAATCCGGAGGTGTGGGATCCGGCCCGCCTCCTCTCCGGGGAGCTTCTGGAGAGGGCCCGAGCCTTGAGCCAGCGGCAGCGGTGGGCCTTGGTGGAGGCCCTGGATCCCGACATCAGCCACTTCGAGTGTTTTGTGAGCCGCGAGCCGATCGCCATCCGCAGCTGGAAGGACGATGGCGCTTTGCTCGCCGCTGCTGGCGAGGCCAACCGATGCCTCTGGGGCTGGCCTGGCACGGCCCTGTTGGATCCCGACCTTCGGCCCTTGGAGATCGAGCCCGCCGATCTCGCCTTGATGGAAGCCTGGCAGGCAGCCCCCACCGGCACACCCCTGGCGGAATTGCCTTTGGCCATGGGTGAGGGGGAACGGGTGGAGCGGGCTCGACGCCTGATCCAGCAGCGGGTGCTCCTGCCTGTTGCGCTCTGAAGCCCGCAGCGGTAATGGTCAGCGTGATAAATTCCCGACGCTCCAAAGGTCTTCAGCTTGGCGACTGCCCTTGCGACTCCTCCAGATGCCGACGCACCGTCGGCGGCGGAGGAAAAGCAGGCAACCGCCGCCCCTGTCGATCCCAACATCCCTCCTGCACCGGCCCTTTCGGCTGGAGATGGGGGGATGGCTCACTATCACCGCCTGAGGCGCCGCCTGCTGGTGGCGACCACGGTGGCAGCGGCAATCGCTGTTCCCACCGTTGGGCTGTTCTTTGGGTTGGCTGCCGCCCTGAGTGCCCTGGTGGGTGCATCGAGTGGCTTGCTCTATCTGGTGTTGCTCTCCCGAAGCGTTTCGCGGCTGGGTGCGGGCAGCAAATCAGTGAGCAAGGTTCAACTCTTGGTGCCCATTGTGCTGGTGCTCGCGGCCACCAAGCTGCCCCAGCTCGAGTTGCTGCCAGCCTTGCTGGGTTTCCTGCTCTACAAGCCGGCTCTTCTTGTGCAGGCGCTGCTCGACGCCTGACCCCCAAGCTCGTCAACGCGCTGTCGACGAGCGACCCGCCGATCCGGATCTCTTCCGGAAATGTCCAATCCGTTGGTTCCAATGCCCTTCGCGATGCCCCTGCCCCCTCTCGCCGCACTCGAGGTGGGCCAGCACTTTTACTGGATTTTGGGCAAGCTCAAGATTCATGGTCAGGTGTTTCTCAGCTCCTGGGTGGTGATCGGTGCCCTGCTCGCCCTAGTGGTGATTGGCACCCGCCGCATGCAACGGGAGCCTGCAGGTGTGCAAAACCTGCTGGAATTTCTCTGGGACTACATCCGTGATCTCTCCCGTGAGCAGATCGGAGAGAAGGCCTATCGAGACTGGTTGCCCTTCATCGGCACACTCTTCCTGTTCATCTTCGTGAGCAATTGGGGTGGGGCGTTGATCCCTTGGAAGTTGATCCATCTTCCCAGTGGTGAGTTGGGAGCTCCAACGGCTGACATCAACACCACCATTGCATTGGCTTTATTGGTTTCTTTGGCCTACTTCTATGCAGGTCTGAGCCGCAAAGGTTTCCGATATTTTGAATATTATGTGGAGCCCACCCCGATCATGCTCCCCTTCAAGATCGTGGAGGATTTCACCAAGCCTCTCTCGCTCTCCTTCCGTCTGTTTGGAAACATCCTCGCGGATGAACTCGTGGTGGCTGTTTTGGCCTTCCTTGTGCCCTTGATCGTGCCCCTGCCGGCCATGTTCCTCGGGCTGTTCACCAGCGCGATTCAAGCGTTGATCTTCGCCACCCTCGCCGCCTACTACATCGGTGAGGCCGTGCACGAAGAGCATCATTGATTGCAGGCCCGCCGTTCCGGCGGTCTGGCAAACTCTCAGCGCGCAGGTCCGGCAATGTCGGGCCCATTTCCCCGGGTCAGCCCAGGAGATGTCCCAGGCGCAAGGTTCCATCCGGTTCCATTCCCGGCCTTTTCAGGCCCTGGCCAACAGGCCTCCAGCGACTCCCATCCCCCGTTACCCCATGGATTCCCTCACTGCCGCCGCTTCCGTTGTGGCTGCCGGTCTCGCCGTCGGTCTTGGTGCCATCGGTCCTGGCATTGGCCAGGGCACCGCAGCAGGCGGCGCTGTCGAAGGCATCGCCCGCCAGCCCGAAGCTGAAGGCAAGATTCGCGGCACCCTGCTGCTCTCCTTGGCCTTCATGGAAGCACTCACCATCTACGGCTTGGTGGTAGCTCTCGTGCTGCTCTTTGCCAACCCCTTCGCCGGTTGATCCGGGGTGGAAGGAGCCGCGACAGGGCGAAGCCCTGTCGCGGCTCCGCTCCCTCCGCCAACTTATTTTGCTTCGCACCCGCCGTTTCACCCGCTCCGCTCCATGACCAGCTGGCTATTGCTTGCCGAGGCCGGTGCCCAAGAGGGAGGTCTGTTCGACCTCGATGCCACCTTGCCCTTGATGGCGCTTCAGGTGGTGCTCCTCACCTTCATCCTCAACGCGCTCTTTTTCCGCCCGGTCGGCAAGGCCGTAGAGGAACGGGAGGGCTTCATCAACACCAGCCGCGCCGAAGCCAAGAGCAAGCTGGCCCAGGCTGAGCGCCTGGAGGCTGATCTCAAAGATCAGCTCAAAGGTGCTCGCCAAGAGGCTCAAGCCCTTGTGTTGAGTGCCGAGCAGGAGATGGACCGGCTCTATCGAGCCGCCCTGGCCGAAGCCACAGCCGCCGCCAATGCCTCCCGCGAAGCGGCCCGTCGCGAGATTGATTCCCAGCGGGAAAATGCCTCCGCTCAATTGGAGCAGCAGGCCGTCGCCCTCGGCAATCAAATCGTCTCCCGCTTGCTTCCCACCCAATGACTGCCTCCCTGCCCCAGCTCCTGGCCAGCCATGGCGGCTTCGGACTGAATCTCAACCTCTTCGAAACCAACATCATCAATCTGGCGATCGTGATCGCAGGGTTGGTGTGGTTTCTGCGGGGATTCCTCGGTGGCATCCTTGAGCGCCGCCGTTCCGCGATCCTCACGGATCTGCGCGATGCCGAGGATCGGCTGGCCAAGGCCACCGCAGCTTTGGCCGAAGCCCAGAAGGGTGTGGCTGAAGCCCAACAGAAAGCCGATCAGATTCGCGCTGATGGCAAAGCCCGCGCAGAAGCCATCCGCCTCGACAGTGAGCAACGCACCATTGAGGAAATTGCTCGCATGAAACAGGCGGCCAGCTCCGATCTCGCCAATGAGGCTTCTCGGGTGAGCGATCAGCTCCGCCGTGAAACCGCGCTCAAGGCCATCGAAAAAGCCCTGGCGTCCCTGCCCGGAAGGCTTGATGAAGCCGCCCAGGCCAAGTTGATTGATCAATCCATCCAATCCCTGGGGAACCGCTGATGCCCCTGCTCAACGCCATCACCACTCCCTACGCCGACGCCTTCCTGCAGCTGGCCAATGCTTCTGGTGAGACGGAAGCCTTGATTGGTCAGGCTCGGGAGCTGCTCAGCCTGTGGCAGGGCTCCCCTGAACTGCGGGAAGCCATGGTCTCTCCAGTGCTGGATCCGGAGACCAAGAAGAAGACCTTGGAGGCTCTTTTCGGCCAATCGCTCTCACCCACCTTCCTCAACCTGCTCAAGCTCCTCGCCGATCGCCGTCGCGTCGGTGTGCTCGACGCGGTTTTGGAACGGATGTTGGAGCTCTATCGCGAGCAAAACGGCATTGCCCTGGCCACCATCACGGCGGCCACCCCCTTGAGCGAGGACCAGCAAGCCCAGCTGGCCGAGAAGGTGAAGGCTGTAGCCGGCACCGACAAGGTGGAAATCGCCACTGCCGTGGATCCCTCCCTGATCGGAGGGTTCGTCCTACGGGTGGGTTCCAAGGTGATCGATGCCAGTCTTCAAGGCCAGGTGCGCCGCCTCGGCCTGGCGCTGGCGGCAGCCGGCTAAGCCACTTCCCCATTCCCCAACCGCTCTCTCCCCTCTTTCCGCTCCCCCAGGGACTTTTCAGCCATGGTTTCCATCCGCCCCGACGAGATCAGCGCGATCCTCAAGCAGCAGATCGCCGACTACGACAACACCGTGTCCGTGAGCAACGTCGGCACCGTGTTGCAGGTGGGTGACGGCATCGCCCGCATCTACGGCCTCGAACAGGTGATGGCCGGCGAACTGGTGCAATTTGAAGATGGCACCGAGGGCATCGCCCTGAACCTTGAGGAGGACAACGTCGGTGTGGTGCTGATGGGCGAGGGCCTGGGCATCCAAGAGGGGAGCACGGTGAAGGCCACCGGCAAAATCGCCGCCGTTCCGGTGGGCGATGGCATGCTCGGCCGAGTGGTGAATTCCCTCGGCCAGCCGATCGATGGCAAAGGGGAGATTCCAAGCAGCGAAACGCGACTGATCGAATCGATGGCGCCTGGCATCATCCAGCGCAAATCGGTGCATGAGCCCATGCAGACGGGCATCACCGCCATCGACGCCATGATTCCGATCGGGCGGGGCCAGCGGGAGCTGATCATCGGCGACCGCCAGACTGGCAAGACCGCCATTGCCCTCGACACGATCATCAACCAAAAGGGTGAAGATGTCGTCTGCGTGTATGTGGCGGTGGGGCAGAAGGCTGCATCCGTGGCCAACGTGGTGGAGGTGCTGCGGGAGCGTGGCGCCCTCGACTACACCGTGATCGTGGCGGCCAACGCTTCCGATCCGGCCGCCCTGCAATACCTGGCCCCCTACACCGGCGCGGCGATTGCCGAATCCTTCATGTACAAGGGCAAGGCCACCCTGGTGGTCTATGACGATCTCACCAAGCAGGCGCAGGCCTACCGCCAGATGTCGCTGCTGCTGCGTCGTCCCCCCGGCCGTGAGGCTTATCCCGGCGACGTGTTCTATTGCCACAGCCGTCTGCTCGAGCGTGCCGCCAAGCTGTCCGATGCCATGGGCAAGGGCTCAATGACGGCCCTGCCGATCATCGAAACCCAAGCGGGCGACGTTTCGGCGTACATCCCCACCAACGTGATCTCGATCACCGATGGTCAGGTGTTCCTCAGCTCCGATCTGTTCAACTCCGGTCTGCGCCCTGCCATCAACGTGGGCATTTCCGTGAGCCGGGTGGGCGGAGCCGCCCAAACCAAAGCCATCAAGAAAATTGCCGGCACCCTGAAGCTGGAGCTCGCCCAGTTCGACGAATTGGCGGCCTTCTCCCAGTTCGCTTCCGATCTGGATGCCGCCACCCAGGCCCAGCTCGCCCGGGGCAAGCGTCTCCGCGAGCTGCTCAAGCAGCCCCAGTTCAGCCCCCTCAACCTGGCCGAACAGGTGGCCGTGGTGTATGCCGGCGTGAAGGGCCTGATCGATGAGGTGCCGGTGGATCAGGTGCCGCAATTCTGCCGTGAGCTCAGGGACTATCTGCGCACCAACAAGGCCGATTACGTCAATGCGGTGATGAGCGAAAAGCAGCTCAGCGACGCCTCCGAAGCCACGCTCAAGGCCGCCATCTCTGAAGTGAAGGCGTCCATGCTGGCTGCGGCCTGAGGCGAGAGCGATGGCAAACCTCAAGGAGATTCGCGACCGGATCAGTTCGGTCAAAAACACCCGCAAGATCACCGAAGCCATGCGGCTGGTGGCAGCAGCCAAGGTGCGCCGAGCCCAGGAGCAGGTGTTGCGCAGCCGGCCCTTCGCCGATCGGCTGGCGCGGGTGTTGCAAAACCTGGAAACCCGCATGGCGTTTGAAACAGCGGATTCCCCCCTGCTGCAGAAGCGCTCTGTGGACACCGTCACCCTGTTGGCCGTCACCGGCGATCGAGGCCTGTGCGGCGGTTACAACTCTTCGGTGATCAAAAAAACCGAGCAGCGCTTCGCCGAACTCAAGGCCCAGGGATTGAATGTGGAGCTGGTGTTGATGGGCCGCAAGGCCATCACCTATTTCCAAAATCGGGCCTCCACCTACAAGGTGCGGGCCACCTTCACGGGGCTGGAGCAGGTGCCCACCGCCAGCGATGCCAATCGCATCTCACGGCAGGTGTTGGCCGATTTCCTCTCCGGTAGTACGGATCGGGTGGAGATCATCTACACGAAGTTCATCAACCTCGTGAGCTCAGCGCCGGTGGTGCAAACCCTGTTGCCTCTGGATCCCCAGGGCATTGCTGCTGCGGAGGATGAGATCTTCCGACTGGTCACCAAGGATGGCGAATTGGGGGTGGAGAAGGTGGCGATCAACAACGCACAAGCTCCTCTCCCTCCCGACTTTGTGTTCGAGCAAAGCCCAGACCAGCTGTTGAACGCCCTGTTGCCGCTCTATCTCGACAATCAGCTGCTGCGCTCCCTTCAGGAAGCGGCTGCTAGCGAATTGGCGAGCCGGATGACGGCCATGAACAACGCCAGCGACAACGCCAAAGCCCTCGCCAAGACGTTGACCCTGGATTACAACAAGGCTCGCCAGGCGGCCATCACCCAGGAAATCCTGGAAGTGGTCGGCGGTGCAGCGGCGATGGGCTAAAGCGAAAGGGTCCCTCTCCAATCCATCAACGCTTCCTCCGGGGAATTCTTTCTGAATGTCCCCGGCTTTTTTGTTGACTCCTGCACGGCAGGCCGCATGCTTCCTACGTTGATGGCCGGCTTCTGAAGACAACGCCACCATGGGCCTTGCCCTTCGTCTCGACCACTCCCTGGCCCGCCTCAAGCGCCGTGCCTTGCTGCCTCTGGCGATCCTGGCGATCCCCTGGGCCCAGGAGCTGATCGACCAGTTGCTGTTTGGCGGCCACTGGAATTTGCCCATGGTCTATGGCGGACCCTGGTGGGGGTTGCTCACGGCGCCCTTCAGCCACAGCGGCTTCGGCCATTTGATCAGCAACTCGATCTGGTTTCTGCCGCTGTCTTGGCTGGTGTTGCTCAAGGGAAGCCGCGACTATTGGGCTGTTTGGATCGGTGTGTTGCTGCTGCAGGTGCCCGTTTGGCTGCTCTGGCCTGCCGCCAGCCATGGCCTCTCGGGAGTGGTGTATGGACTGTTGGGCTATTTGTTGTTGATTGGTTGGCTGGAGAAGCGTCCCCTTTCAGTGCTGCTCTCCTTCGGCTGTCTCATGGCTTACGGGGGCTTGTTGCCTGCCCTGCTCCCCTTTGTCAGCCCTCCCGGGGTGAGCTGGATCGGCCATGTGGCCGGCTTTGCTGGCGGCCTGTTGGCTGCCTTGGCGATCCATCGGGAGTGAGGCCGAGGCAGAGGAACTGACACCCGGCCGTTCCCGGGCTAGAGGGAGGAAACCCGCGTATCCCATGGATGCTTCGCTCCTCTCGCTTGGCTTTCGTTGGCGTTGCCGCCAGCACGGCGCTGCTCTGGGCCGCCCCGCCGGCCAGCCAAGCCCTGCTGGTGTACACCGCCACGGGCCCCAACATCAGCGGCAGCCTCGGCGGCATCCCCTTCAGCCAAGCCGCTTGGTCGTTGACGGCCACTGCGGATGAGGCTCTGGCGCAGAACAACGTTTTCAGCGTCCCCCCCCCTCCCGGGACATTTTGATCTGTGGTCGTTGCCGGTGTCGCCAAAGCTGCGGATTCACACCATGGCGTCGTTGCTGGAGGCTGATCTCCTGCCAACGAGCATGAGACGTTGGCTTGTGCTCTCCGGCAAGTTCCCCGTGGGATCCACTCCAAAGATTGGTTTTGTGTTCACCACGCCCTTCTTCAATCCCGAAACGGCAGCAGGCCTTTTTGGGGTGCAGGGGTCGTACGTTGATCTGAAAAGCCCGATCAGCTTTGCGGGGCCTTCGATCTTTGAGCCCTTCACCTTCCCCTCAACGGCAGGCCAACTGGTGATCAGCTCATCCAGCACCGATCCAGGCACATTCCGCATCGACCCGGTGCCCGGCCCCCTGCCAGTGCTGGCCGTGGCAGGGGCGTTCTCCTGGAGCCGCAAGCTGAGGCGCCGCCTGGCTCGCCAGGCGGGCTGAGCTGGCCCGGCTAGTTGCAGCCCTCCACCGACACCCGGTAGCTGAAGCCCGTGGAGCCCGGCATGGCGCTGGAGCCCACCCGCACGTTCACCTGGCTGGTGCGCTTGCCAGGCACGGCGGGGAAGGGGCCGAACAGGCGGCGCTGGCCGGGATCCAGGCTGACGTTCTCATTCACCACCTGCAGGTTGCTGCCATCGGTGAAGCGCAAAAACACCGCCACAGGGAAGGTGCCCCGGCCGGTGGAGGCGGACTGGAAGTTGACGCGGTAGCTGCTGAAGGAGCGGTCCACCGCGAAATCGGTGTTCCAATTCGTGCGCCCCACCAGGCGATCGGGGCTGATGCGCTTCTCCACCACCGCCCCGCCGCCGCCGATGGCCATCAACGAGCGGCAAAGGGCTTGGGCGGCACCGCTGCCAACGCCAATCAGGACTGTGGCGCCTAGGGCGGCGGCCAACGAAGGCAAAGGCCGAATCGGCATCGCGAAGCCTCCAAATGCGGCTGGTACAACCTGCAACCTATCCCCTCGCTTTCGTTCCGTGCCCTCCCCGATCCCCATGCCTTCCGCCCAGCCCCCTCTGGGGCGCCTCACCCTTGAACCCCTGTTCCCCTTGGCGCTTGGCCAGGTGCAACTGGCCCCCGATCCCCTGGACACCGCCGTGTTGTTGCAGGAGATCCTCGCCCTGCGTGGAGCGGCCACCGGCAATTCCCAGGAGGGTTGCGCCTGGACCGGCGATCTCCACGGGGAAAGCTGCCTCCATCACCACCCGGCCTTTGCCCCGCTGCTGCAGCGTTTGGCAGAGGAGGCGGCGGCGTATGTGGCGGCCCTGGGTTTTGCGCGCAGCCGGCTGGCGCTGCATCTGCAGCGGGCCTGGCCGGTGGTGAGCGAAGAGGGGCAAGGCATCGGCCGCCATCACCACCCCAATGCCCATCTCAGCGCCCTTTACTACCTCACGGGCGATGGCACCCCAGCCAGCGGTTGCCTGCGGATTTGGCCGCCGAAGCAGGCCAATGAGCTGGTGCCAGGCCTGGCGGTGGGCCATGGCGGGCCCATCTGCGTGGACGATCCCAGCGCAAAGGCTTGGAACGCACCCTGGTGGGATGTGGCGCCGCGGGCCGGGCTGTTGGTGCTCTTTCCCGCCTCAGTGGATCACGGTGTGTTGGAGAACGAGACAGTGGAGGAGCGGCGCGTGTCGATCGCCATGGATTTCTGCCTGACGGCACCAGCTCGCGGCAACCAGCTGGCGGAGGGCGAAGCTGAGGCGGAATATCTGTCTCCCCACCCGAGCACCTGGCTGGAGGTGGGTGTGTTGGATCAGAATGTCTCCCCATGAACTGTGTTGTTTGGTCCAATCCCAATCGACGGACCCGGGCGGGCCAGGTTGTGGCCCTGGCCATTTCAGCTTTGTGCCTCGCCATGGCGATCCTCCCCGGCGCAGCCAGGCCCACCACAGCAGCCCTTGGCGGAACGCCCCAGGCCTGGAACGACAGCCGTGTGCTGCTGCAGGGTTTCTATTGGGAGTCGTACCGCCATGGCAAGGCGCGCTTTCCGCAGTTTGGCTCGAAGCCTTGGTATGAAGTGGTGCGGGCCAAGGTGCCGGCGATTGCGGCGGGGCGCTTCGATCTGATCTGGTTGCCGCCGCCGATCTATGCGGGCGAGTTGAGCGCGGGCTACAACCCCAAGCAGTATTTCAAGTTCGACAACAGCTACGGCAGCAGGGCGCAACAGCAACAGCTGCTCAGCGCTCTTTTGGCCCGTGGTGTGGGGCCGATTGCCGATGTGGTGATCAACCACCGCGATGGCAACAAGGGCTGGGCGGATTTCCAAAATCCAGCCTGGGGCAGCAAGGCGATCTGCCGCACTGACGAAGCCTTCTCCAACGCCGCATCAGGCCTGAGCGGCACACCCCAAGCCCAACGCGGCAACTGCGAGGAGCCGGTGCCCTACCGCAGCGGGCCCACCTTCAACTACGAGAGCTTCCGCGACATCAACCACGGCGATCCCACCGTGCGCAACGACATCCTGCGCTATCTGCTGCAACTGAAGGCGATGGGCTATCGCGGCTGGCGTTACGACATGGTGCATGGCTACAGCGCCCGCTGGGTGGGCTGCTACAACGCCGTCACCAAGCCCAGCTTTGCGGTGGGCGAATACGACTGGGACAAGCAGGCGGAGATGCGCGGCTGGATCTGGGCCACAGCCACCGAACCGGTGACGGCTGGGGCCAACCATCTGCGCAGCACCAGCTATGTGTTTGATTTTCCGGGCTTCTTCCGGCTCAAGGAGGCCATCACGGCCGGTCGCTATGGCGATCTCTACGCCTTCAATTTCGGCCCGGGTTTGATGGGTGACACCACCGATGGCCTGCCTTGGAAACAGCGGGCGGTGACGTTTGCGGAGAACCACGACACGGGCTACCGCACCAACGACGATGGCACCCCCCAGAAGGGCCATCCGTTCGACAGCTTCGCCAACAACTGGCAGGTGGAGCAAGCCTATGCCTACCTGCTCAGCCACCCGGGGGTGCCGAGCGTCTATTGGAAGCACTACTTCGAATGGGGGGCGGATCTGCAGCGCAAGATCCAGGCCCTGATCAATGCCCGCAAGGTGGCGGGGGTGCATGCGGGCAGCGTGTTGTTTGTGCAGCAAAACGCCCGCCAGGCGGGCGTGTATGCGGCGGCGGTGCAGGGCAGCAAGGGGATGCTCTACGTGCGTGTGGGTGGCGAAGATGGCCAGTGGCAGCCTGCGGCTTCTGGCTACAAGGGCTTCCGGGAGTATGGGCAGGGGCAGGGGTGGAAGGTGTGGGTGGCCCTGCCGGGCAACCCACCTGTGCGCTCGGCGCCGTTGGCGGCGGCTTTGCCTGCGCCTGGTGGGCTGCAGCCGCTGCCAAAGGCCTTGCCTGCTCTGTGCGGAACTTGATCAGGTCACCTGTTGCAGGAGGGTGGTGTGGCTCCAGATGGTGCCATTGGCGAACTGAAACTCCTCAATGCGGGAGGCGGCTTGCAGCTGATTCACCAGCGTGAGGCTGGAGGCAGACCCAAAGTGAAGGCGGAGGTCTTGTCCAATGCGCTGCACCCTGGTGAGGGCAGTGGTGGTCAGGTGGCCTAACACGATTCGATCGCTCTCACTGGTCAGCGGGTCGACGTCGCGGATGATGTCGTGACCCCCGGCGGCAAACAAGTAGCGATCGCCGCCTTCACCGCCCTCCAAGGTGTCGTTGCCTCCTGCACCGTCGAGAGTATCCCTCCCAGCCAAGCCGGTGAGCAGATCATTGTCTTGCTGTCCTTCCAGGTGGTCTGCCAGTGCGCCGCCGATCAGTGTGTCCCGGCCGTTGAGCCCCTGGAGGCGGTTGGAAGTGTCGCTGGCGCCGATCAAACGGTCGTTCCCGACAGTGCCTTGGATGGGGAGCCGCAGCAGCAGGCTGTTGGAATCCCAGATGACGCCATCGGCGAAATAAAACTCCTCAATGCGGTGTTGGGGAACCAGCTGCTTCTCGATGATGGCCAAAAGTCTGGATCCGGAATAAAACGAGACCGTCCCCTGAGACTGTTTAACTTGTACTTGCTTGGAGGTGGCGTCCCAAAAAATCAGGCGATCCGCAAGACCCGATTCATCGAAGACAATATCAAAGGCATTTGTTCCATTCTGGCTAATCAGATAGGTGTCAGCACCTGAGCCTCCGTGATAAAAATCATGGCCGGATCCACCGTGGAGTGTATCGTTACCAGCGTGCCCTTTGATAATATCGTAATCACCACCAGCTTCGATGAAATCATTTTGGCTGCTGCCATTCAGCTCGTCATGTTCACTTGTGCCCATGATCCATTGCCATGGCTCTGTAACGGGTTGCTGCTGACCCATCGCTACAGCAAGCGGATCAGTTCGGGTCATGGCGACATCCCTGAGTCCTTGAAAGAAGGCCATGCCTGCAAGACCGCGGTGGACCAGGTTCCAATGAATCATGGCCAGGAAAGCAGGATCCGGATCGCGTTGGAATTGCGTGCGAAGATGGTCGACTGAGGCAGTGAGATCCATCTGCAACGGACCATACTCATCTGACTCGATGGAACTGGCGAGATTGAGTAATGGCTGGACATGCACCTGCTCACTAAGTATCATGTTGACCCAGAATTGAACATCTGCAAATGCCGACAGGATGACCTCCCCCTTCAACGGTCCCACCCAATATTCAGTGTCGGCTAGCATTTCGCCAATCAGTTTCTCAATTACAGCAACCTTTTCTTTGAAGAGGGGATCTTCAGATCCGTATTCGCGCTCCTCGATGCCAAATGGGTTTTGGCCTGCATCACACCATTCAAAGATGAGGTCTTGTGTGAGTGCTATCCGCTCCTGACGAGTCGCCCCGATCCATGCGGTCAAGATGTCTCGAAGCTTCTGGGATCCAGGGGCCATCATGGCCTGATGCAAGCTGGGCACAATTCCCATCCCGGCAAGGTTTGGCAGTGCCGCTGTAGCAGCATCCACTGGCCTTGGATTCAGTTGACGACTGTTGAGGGTATCTTTTCTAAACCAAACATCCGTGATTGTGGCTAATTGTCCATTGGTCAGCAGGAAAAAGCCTGTTTGTCTATGCTCATTGTCATTCGCGTCAATGGTCTGGCTGGTGACATACCCCAGTTGCAGGGATTGGGCGTTGGCCTCCTCTAGGGTCAGCCACTCTTCAGGATCACTGATGGCATTGCTGTTCTGATCCCGCCAAACCCTCAGAGAACTCCAGATGGCATCTTGTTTGTCAATCACTCTATCTCGGTTGAGATCGTACCTGGCAAGCGCTTCGAAGCCATTTTTTGCCAAGTCCCCATTGCTCAGGCGGGTGTGGTTGCCAAATAACTCACCACCATGATCAATTTTGCCATTATTATTGAGATCAAGAACTAATAGGCCATCATTGGGGCCTGCCCAGCCGCTCCGCTCAGCAAAGCCATTGCTGTCATGGTCAAAATAAATGGCCGTTCCAGTGAGTCCAAGAGTTTGGATGCCATTGCCGTCCAAATCCAGGATCAAAGGAGAGAAAACCTCTTCGATGTCCTTGATGCGCTCTTGCAATTTCTTGGGCAGTTTCTTGGCAAGTGCGGCGCCACCAATGGAGGCGGCAATGATGATGGCTGCCCCGATGATCATTCCCAACGGTCCAGTTCTCATCAGTGGAGCTGCCAGCAATGCGGCTAGCCGGCCTGCGGCAGCTGCTGCGGCATTTTCGGTGACCCAGGATGTCACGGTGTCATGGGCACCGCGATGGTCTCCTTGGTGCAGCTTTGTGCCAGCTTCGGCGAGCATGGTTGTCATGCTCGCAACATCGGCAACTCGGCCCGTAAAGGTGCTGATGCGGGCAACAGCTGTCTGATGCTTAAATAAATCAGGATCAGCCGGTACCGTATAGCCAATGCCGTACAGGAGTGGATTAAGCTTGAAGATCTCCTCCACGGCCTGGATATGGCGAAGGCGTCGTTCGGCAGGAATGAAGTCCATCACGGGGCGCATGCCTGCAGGCAGGATTGTCCCCAGGGTGTTCATTTTCATGTAATCGCTGGCATCTAATCGATAGCTGCCATCCATGGCCTGGATCGGTTTGCCGGCCCCATCCACTTCAATTTTGATCATGCCTGTATAGGCTTCCGAGAGGCCCATCAACAGCTGCACGACTCTGTTGACACCGCTGCTTGCTGCCAGCTCTCTAAGCCCTTCAATAGGCACGCCTTCGATTGATTTAATCGCCATGTTATTTAGCAACGCATGGATTTCCGTTTGGGCAAACACCCTGTCCATGCCAGCTCCACCAACCACAAGCCGCACATCTCCTGATGCCTGTTTGACAAAACTTTCGGAGACATCGTCCCATATCCCCTTTCCTATTCGCTTTTTAGGTTCACCAGCTGTGGGGCCG
>JBJTWN010000210.1:0-8331 GCA_046081785.1 Cyanobium sp. | reverse complement strand
TCAGGGGGCCGCCTGCGCCCTGGCTGGGCGGGAGCCCATGCTCCAGATCGCGACCCGCCAGGGCCCGGTGACCTATTCGCTCGGCACGGCCCCGAGCGCCATCTGGCGCGGGCGGGTGCTGATGCGCTGCGGCACCGCCTTTGGCCTGGATGGCGAACCCAGCGGCGGCCAGGCCCAGAACCGGGTGGTGCTCGATGGCCTGGCGGCCGATGGTCTGCGCATCGCCACCCTGGGACCGGCCCTTGTGCAGGTGCGTCTCGTGCAGGAGTTGCCTCGTGGTGAGGGCAGCAGCCAGCGCATCACCAGTTTGCGCACCCTCGCCACCGGGGCACTTGTGAGTCCCTGACGCCTCGATGCGATCTGCGCGTCGGTGCGGTGCCTTCGCCATGCTCCCGGCAGCGGGCCAAGGTCGCGGTCATCGCCATCCCTGCTGCTCAGCAAGGTGGATGTGCTCGTCTTCGCCGATCAGGAGGTCTGGCCCTGAGCAGCGCTGGGCTCAGTTGATCAGGGTGGAGCCCACCCGATTGGTGATGGCTGAGCGTGTGACCGCACGATCGCCCTGAGGATCGCGCAGCGTGAGGTCGTAGGTGACTGAGGTGGGAGTTGAGGCGGAGACGGCCAGCGTGGTGTTGGTGCTCACATTTGCTGCCAGTCGAGTGCCGGCGAAGTTGAGGGTGCCATTGTTGTTGATCGGCGGGCCGCAGCGAGCCAGGGTGGCCGTGGAGCCGCTGCCGCTGGCGTAGTAATGGATGTTTGCGGATGCCAGGGTTGCGCCGGTGCTTCCCAGCTGTGGCACTGTGATCGTGAATTGCGAGGTGGTGCCGTCGCTCAGGCAGTCCACCTGCTGGGCGGTGCTGATCGATGCACCCTCCCGAACCTCCGTTTCCAGCAGAAAGCTGATACGTCCTAGATCATTGCGCATCGATTGCGTGAATTCCAGGTTGGTGCTGCTGCGGATGTGCGCAGTAAGCGCTGCGGCAGCTCCCGCTACCACCAACGAGCCAATCGCCACCGATATCAGTAACTCCACCAGGCTGAAAGCGGCCCTTGGAGAGCGATGACGCCAGTGGCGGCGCCTTCGTAGCATGGGGTGCGTCATCGATTAAAAAACGATGTAGGAGCTGCAATCGTTGGCCGTGCTGCTGCCGCTTCCGATCCGTATCAGTCCAACCGTGGCTGTAAGCCGCACGCAACGCATCACGCTGGTGCCGCTGAGCTGGATACGCAGATCGGTATTGGTGCTGGCAGATACAGTGCCCCGTGGTGTGAAGGTAAGCGTTGTGGGGGTAGCGGGGTTGAGGGCAATGGCGTAGGTGACGGCTCCGCTGATATTGCGCACTGTGAAACTGGGCTCATTGGAGCAGCTTGTGGGTGCCACCGAAGCCAAGGTGGCGCCCACGGAGATCGGCGTGGTGGTGGAGAAGGTGACCACACAGGGATTGCTGCTCGGCTGCCGCTGCGACGCTGATCTCACCCCCTCCAGCCAGGCCGCAAGTTCGATAGCCACCGTGTTCACCTGTTCGCGCCGAAACTCCCCGCCCACGATCAGGGAACCGATGCCCAGCACCAGTCCTATCAGCCCAGCGCTGATCATCAGCTCCACCAAGGTGAAACCAGAGTTGACGCGCTGAAGCTGTGGCGTGTGGCGACAAGAATCGATCATGGGCACCAGGCGGTAACAGTGGGTGTGAGCACCACGGTGCGGCTGGCGCCGGTGCTGGTGCTGTAAGTGAGGCGCAGTCGGTGGGCCACGATGTCGTCGTTAGCCACGCTGCGGGCAGTCACCAGTGAGGGCAGGGTGATGGCGTTGATCGCTTTCACAAGTGAGCTGGTGGCGGTGGAGCCTGTGGGGTCGTTGAGAGTATCGCTGCTGGAATTGCTGCAGGCGGTTTCGAAATTGAGGATCGCAGTGGTGGCTGAGGCGATCGGGAAGTAATAGTTCTTGGTGCGGGCCTGGGCACCGGCGCAGTTGGGCGCCGAGCCAGAGAAGCCGCCGCTGCCGGAGCACCAGGTGTAGGTTTCCGCCAGGTTTCGTACCGCTGCCACATCGCTATCCAGTTGGCTCTGAGACGTGGACAAATTGGTGGAGCTGATCAAGGAGAGATTCTGCACCGAGGTGAGCGTCGCTACACTGGCGAAAGCCAGGGCCAGGATCGACACCGAGACCAGAAGTTCAAGGATTGTGGAGCCAGTGCTGCTGAGGTTTCTCCACCGGGCGTGGGGTTGGTGGGAGGGGCGGAAGGCCATCATCCTGCTCAGAACAGAGAGGTGGCTGTCGGGCTGCGAGCCACCCACTCGTAGATCAGAAATGAAAAGGGCGAGTTGGCTGAATTGCCAAAGCCGAAGAATGTATTGGAGGCCGGCGGCACAGCGATCTGGGTGCTGTTGGCCGAATTGTTGGCACCCATGCTCAGCGTGTTCAGCCAGGCGGCGCCTCGGAAATTGGGCATCCCGAATGCGTTGTTGCTGGCATCCGGGTCCGATCTCAGGTCGAGGGTGCCAAAAGGGAAATACACAAATATATCGCGTATAAAGCCGTCGTCGCCCACGGAGATCGTTGTGGCTTGGTTGCTATACAGGGCCACCCGCGGCACATCATCGGGTAGGGCCTTGGTGGCGCAAGCGGTGGCATCCGTGGGTGAGGCGCACTTGACGTGCTGGATCTGCCCGTCGTCCCAGTTGTCCACGGTGGTGATGCCGGTGGCGCCCCAGGCGCTGTTGAAGTAGAGGTAAATCGGTTGGCGCGAGCTGTCAATGATAAAGGTATTGTTCTGGCGACGATTGGCCTCGCCGTCATTGATGGTGTCATCGGCCACAGTCAGTTGGCGGATGCGGCAGTGCTTCGCCTCTGCGGCCGTGCCGGCATCGGTGGTGACGCAGAAAGAATTGATCGTGGTGGCGCAGCTTCCCGCCACAATCGCGGTGGAAAGAATGGGCTCACCATTGCTGCCTGGAACCGCGGTGTTGAGATTGGTGGTGTTGCAGAGCTCCACCTGACCGGCGGCATTCACCCGCAGGTAATCGCGGCTGTTGGTCAGATCGGTGTTGGTGCAGGTGCGATTACCTGATCCGGCAATGGCCACCACCTCTCCAACCGACGCGCAGATGTTGGTGGCGGTGATCGTGATGCCGTTGGTTTGGCTGCCTGGATAGCTCGGCAAGGCCGGTGGTGTGATGCCAACGCGCGTGATCGGCACCCCGTCGACGCTGGTGGCATTGGCGCGGGTGCCTGGGCAGGACGCCAGGGCTGTCACACAGAGCACCCTGCTGGGCTTGTTGGTGGTCATGTTGCCGCTGGAGTCAATCTCCCGTATCTGGGCAGCGCTGCCTGGTGAGGTGAAGCCTCCACCATTCAGGCCGATCAGGATGCGCGGGAAGCTGGCATCGCAGATGCGGGTGTCGTTGCCGTGGGCTGACTGGCCGCTGCCGAACGAGAGCCCACAGCATTTCGGCAACACCTGAAACTCACGGGAGATCAGGGCGCTGGCGCCGCGGATTGTGCCCCGAACCGTGACTGTGATGTACCCCACATTGGCGGCTGCCTGAAGATTCACGAGTCCGTCGTTGTAGGCGGGTGTGCCGCTTGCGGTCGTGGAGGTGGGAGTCGTCAGGAAGCGGCGGGTTCGGTCGGAGTTCTTCACCTCAATGCTGACAACACTGAAGCTGCCGCCGCCCACGGCGGTGGCATTGGTGCTGGAGCCGAAGCCCACGGCGGTGGCTGTCGGCAGGTTGGGAGAGCAGGGGTTGCGCAGGCTGGCGTTGCTGGTACTCCAGGCCGACATCGCCTGATTGGCCACCAGCATCTTGCGGTTGGGCTGTTTGTTGAGTTCGCTGATCACAGTGGCCATGCCTGCCTCGGCGATTTCGCGGGCCTCGCGGCTCTCCCCCTGGAAGGCGGCGGACAGCCGACCGCCCGCTGTGCGGTTGGCCATCGCCACGGAGCCGAGCACCAGCGTGAACGCCACGATCAGGGCAATGAGCAGAGCGAAGCCACCCTGGCCTTGGCGACTCGGAGAGCGCCTGCGCAGCAGGGACAGGAGTAGCTTCCTTTGCATCATCAAGATCTGTATATGCGGTTCTCAGAGATGCTGCCATTATTGCCATCTTTGGGCCCGTCATCCGGGGATCATTGCGGCAGCGCCTGCCGTCCCCGCGTGCAGCACGAAAGGCGCTGCTCGCGGCCCTGGAGAGGTTGGGCCCTGTCGAAAGGGCCGTGGTTGAGTTCGCGGGCGTCATGCTGATCACGCCGCCGCTGCTGGGTGTTTGCCTGGTGATTGGGCGCCTGGGCGATGCTGGTCGGAAGCACGCTCTTAGGCTCTGGCCAACGCTGCCGGCTCTGGTGTGCGGCCTGTCCTGCCGTGAGCGAATCCTCGACCGACGACCAGCTCGCTGCTGCGCTCGACGCCCTGCAGGCCGCGGAGCCGACACGGGCAGAGGCCATCTACCGCGACCTGCTGGCTCAGGGCTGCCGCGATGTGCGCCTGTTCAGCAATCTGGGCGCCCTGGCGTTGCAGCGGAGTGATGCTGCCGGCGCGCTGCACTGGCTGGAGCAGGGCGTGGCGGTGGATCCCCAGCATGCCCGCTGCTTGCTCAACCTCGGCATGGCGCAGCAGCAGCTGGGCTGCACGCCGCAGGCGATCGCGGCGATTCGGCGCTCGCTTGAGGCCGACCCCATGCTGCCGGAGGCCTGGAACAACCTGGCGGTCGCGCTCACGGAGGATGACACCGCCCATGTCGCCAGCACCGCCGGCGGCGGCCCCCCCCCGGGGCGCGCTGAGGCGATCGCTGAGGTCCTGGCCGCCTATCGGCGGGCTCTTGAGCTCCATCCCGGCTACGGGCAGGCGGCCGCCAATCTGGCCCGGCTGCTGGCGGAGATCGGCGATCCCCAGGCTGGTGAGGCCGTGCTGGGTGCCCTGCCGCCGGAGGCTTGCGGGGGTGAGGAGCTGTTTGCCCTCGCCGAGATGCTGCGGCTGCAGGGCCGCATTCCGGAGGCCTGTGCGCGCTACGGCGAATGCCTGGCCCGGGATCCGGCCAACAGCCAGCTCAGGCTTGGCGTGGGGGTTGCCCTGCTTGTGAGTGGCCAGGCCGACCAGGCCCTGCTGGAGATGCTGCCCCTGATCGCCAGCCGCCCCGATGACACCGCTCCCCTGGTGGGTGTGGGCGCGGCCCTTCAGGCGATGGGGGAGACGGACCAGGCCATGGACATGCTGAAGCGCGCCCTGGTGCTGGATGCTGCTCAGATCCGGGCCCGCAATCTGCTGGGGCTCTGCCACAACGAGCGCGGCGAGCATTCGCTGGCCATCGAGCAGTTCCGCGCCGGGCTGCAGGTGGCGCCGGACGATCGGCAACTGCGCTGCAACCTGGCCGGAGCCCTGCGCCATCAGGGGGATCTGGGCGCTGCTATCCGTGAGATGGAGCAGCTCCTCCACGAGCAACCCGAGTGCCAGGAGGCCTGCCTGATCCAGCTGTTCAGCTGCTCGATCGGCTCGGAGCGCCTCGCCCCCCTGGGGCTGAAGACAGCGGCGCGCTACTGGGAGCTGCTGCGCCGCCAGCCGCAGCAGGGCGCGGCCCTCAGGCCTGCCGCTGATCTTGCCCCGCTCCAGCCTGGATGGTCATCAGCCGGAACCGGATCGCCAGCCCAGGCGCCGGAGCCGCTGAGGATCGCCGCTGCTGACCGGAGGCTGCGCATCGGCTTTCTCTCGGCAGAGATCGGCGATCACGTAGTGGGCTCGTTTCTGAGCACGTTTCTCGACCATTACGACCGCAGCCGCTTCGCGGTGGAGTTGTTCATGGCCTCACGCCGCTTCGATGCGACCGCCGAGCGGATGACGGCCAGGGCCGATCAGCACTGGTTGCTCAGTGGCATGGCCCCTGCCCCTGCGCGCAGCCTGATCCGCAGTCGCCAGCTGGATGTTTTGGTGGAAACCTCCGGCTTCACCCGCGACAGCGGCATTGAGCTGCTGCATCAACGCTGCGCTCCGGTGCAGTGCCACTACATCGGCTTCCACGCCAGCACCGGCCTCGACACGATCGACTGGTTCATCGGCGATCAGGAAACGGTGCCGGAGTGCTTCGCGCCCCAGTTTGTGGAGCGGCTCTGGCGGCTGCCGCGGCCCTGGTTGGCGCGACGGCCCGATCCTGGCCTGCCGCCGGCCCAGAGCAGTGCCGGTGATTCCAGGCCGGTGCTGGGCTCCTTCAACCAGCTCAGCAAGGTGCGCGAGGAGACCCTTGAGCACTGGCTGGCCGCGCTGCAGGCTGTGCCCGCTGCTCAGGTGCTGATCAAGGACCGCTCGGTGGTTGATCCGGTGGTGCGCGAGCGCATCACGGCTTTTCTCGGCCGTGGCGGGGTGGAGCGCGAACGGATCCGTTTCCTGCCCCCCACCGGCAGCTGGGAGGAGCACATGGCCCTCTACAACGCCATCGATGTGGCCCTCGATGCCACTCCCTGGAGCAGCGCCAGCACCGGTTTCGATGCGCTGTCGATGGGCGTGCCCCTGGTGGCGATCCGCGGGGGATGCACCGCGGCGCGCATGAGTGCCGCGATCCTGCTGGGGATCGGCCGGGGGGAGTGGATCGCCGATTCCCCCGCCCGCTTTGCGGCGGTCGTAGCCGGGCTGTGCCGCGATCTTGAGTCCCTGCGCCAGGGCAAGCACAGTCTGCGTCAGCAGGTGCTGGCCAGTCCCCTCTTCGATGGCGCCGACCTCGCCCGGGCGCTGGGTGAAGCCTTTGTGGCGATGCGGGCTGAGGCACGAAAAAGGGGCCTGGTCTGAAGGCCCCTTCGGTGTTAGGAGCACCCCCATCCGGGGGGGGCTCTGTCAGGGGGCTGCGGCGTAGAGCTGAAACTCAGCTGAACGCGCAGCTCATCTGGCCTGTGGAGGTGATGGAAATCGTGGCGGCTGAGCGGCCGGTGGTGCCAGCGCTGGCGGCGAGGCAGTTGAGACCTGCCACGGTGGGGCTCCAGGTGGCTGAGTAGGAGGCGCTGGCACCGGCTGTGCAGCCTGTGGGCGCCGTGCCCACGCCACCGGCGGCGATGAAGGTGGCGCACTCCTTGGCCAGGCCGACCTGCTGACCAATGGCAGCACCAGCTGCAGCCGCGGCGCGGGCGCCGAGGAACTGGGGGATGGCGACGGCCGAGAGGATGCCCACGATGGCCACCACGATCATCAGCTCAACGAGCGTGAAGCCGCGGGCCAGTCCCTTCCGCTGGCGCAGTTTGCGCAAAAGCTCAAGCTGGGTTTTGGTATGCATGGGGAGCGGAAATAGATGTTTGCCTTCCAAAATTAAAGAGTGGAGCCTGCTCTGTCCATGCCGCTGCCGGCGTGGCTCCCATCGCCTCGCCGCTTCGCCGGATCGCATGCCCCACCTACCTTCTGGTGTGGTTGGGAGGAATGGCTTCATGCTGCATACCCTCTGCTCACAGGCAGTAATCGCCTGACTTTTCGTCAGATCGAGCCGATCTCTCAGGTTTTTCTCACCATCACCTAAGCCCGGCTTCTGCGCGGGCGTCGTCACGCGCAACAGGAGCGCTGCACGGGTCTCCCTAGGGTGGGGAGAGATCCGATCCGGCTTGGCGGTCACACAGCTCTCCCGACCGCGCGGTTCGCTGCGCCAATGGCTGCTTGGGGCCGGTGTTGTCGCCGTGCTGGCCGGCTACGGCGTGCTTCTGCTCGCCAATGCCTGGCTGGCGGAGCTCGATCGGCGTGAAGTCCATCGCCAGATCAGCGGCCGCCTGCTGGCGCTGGCGGCCAGGCCCGAGAGCCTGACGGTGGCGGCGTCCGCCGCCGGCGTGGCGGTCTGGATCGAGCCCCAGCGTCTGGGCTCAGGCGCTGCCGCCGCGGCACCGCGGGGGGGTGTGCTGCCTCCCCTGTCGGTGGTGAGGCGCCACACCGCAGGCCCTGCCGTGGTCGGCCCCTGGAGCCATGGCGGCCACCGCTACCTCTCCAGTGCCATGCCCCTTTCCACGGCGGGAACCAACGGCCGGCTGCTTGTAGTTCAGGATGTGAGCGGAGAGCTGCATCGCCAGCAGCGCAACTCGGTGCTCCTGCTCGCCTTTGCCGGGATCTCCAGCCTGGTGAGCGCCGCCCTGCTGCGGCCCATCCTCGATGCAGGCCTGCGGCCGCTGGAAGAGCTCAGCGCGCGCATGGAGAGGATCGAGACCGAAAGCCTCGGCAGCCAGCGTCTGCCCCTCGGTCCCCAGCCCCGCGAACTGCAGCGCATCGCCGCCACCTTCAATGATCTGTTGGAGCGCCTGTCGGCGTCGTGGGAGCGCCAGCGCGCCTTTGTGAACGGCGTCAGCCACGAACTGCGCACGCCGATCACGCTGGTGGCTGG
>JBJTWN010000209.1:0-3614 GCA_046081785.1 Cyanobium sp. | reverse complement strand
GAGGTTCTCCAGGATCACACTGTATGTTGTCACCAAAGTCTTTCGTACAGGTGGTGAGCTTGATCGAGAAGGAGCTCACGTAGCTCTCCCAGCCCTTCTGGGAAGCATCTTCAGAATCAGACTTCACATCGACAACCAGGTTTCCGGAAGATTCATCGGCATTGGATTCTTCAGAATCAGCAGCCTTCTTCTCTCCAGAAGCATCAAGCGTGTTTTCCTTAATACCACTTTCTTCACTGGGCTTTGGTTCATCGCTGGCAGGTGTGGCCGTCTCCTCTGGCTGGGCTTCCTGCAGGTTCAAGCGGAAGGGGCAGGAGCCAGGGGGCGGTGCGTCGCCATCGCTCGACACGCAGAAAGCACCTCTGGCGCCATCGCCTTCCGCAGCTGGATCGCCAGGCAGGCGCGACCAGCCGTAGCCCAGGGTGCTGTAATCATGGTAGATGTACGACTCGGGAGTGGAAAGGCTGAGGAGATCCTTACCTTCCAGCGGGATCCGCAAGTAGTTGAAGCGGCTCTCACAACCGACGAAGGCCAAATCCAATTTCTGGTTGACGACGATAAGAAGATCTTCAGAGCTGATTTTTGAGTCCTTGAGATCCAGAAGGCCCGCAGCTGGATTGTCTTCAATCGCCTTCTTGGCGGCAACATCAAGCTCTATTGCTTCTTTTAGATTAACCATGACTTACGCAAATACTGCCTTGTAAATCGCAGCTGGCTTATCCGAGTTAGCAAGCGTTTTGATCATTTTAGGAAGTATTTCTGAGAGATCAGCATTCAGCTTCGCCAGCAGAGTTACTCGACCATCATCGCTGGGCATCCAGGCAAAGGGCTGCATCTCATTGGCGATCTGGTAAAAACTGAACAGCCTGGGTATAATCGGGCCTTTGCGCTGGGTACAGTCGTAACTACCAACAGCGCAGGTGACGAAGTTTGGCTCTGGCGGGGCATTATCAGAAGGCGAATTCAAACCTTCTTCATTACTCTGCTTGAAACTAGTCTCTGCTTCTTGTGGTTCTGCTCCAACAAAGCCATGCCGATCTGATTGTCCCAAGGGTGAGGAGAAGATGCCGGCTTTAGCACCTTGATCAGGGTCAAGCTCTGCTGACCCACGGGCGCTCATGAAGGTGCCTGTGTTTGCGCTGCTGAAGGTGAAGAAAATCGGAGGCCTGGCTTTTGATGAAAGCCGCTTCTGAATTAGCTCTTCGGGCGTTTCATTGTCGTCAAAGCTCAGGGCTTTGCTGGAGGCGATCTGGATCGTCCAGCTGGTCCAGCCGCCAGCGCCGTTGTTTTTCTCAGTGTCCCAAGTGATGGTTCCAGCAAAGAGGTCGCCAGCCAGGCGGCTCTTGCTGGTTGCTCGTCAGTTTGCTGTTTCGAATCGCCCTCCGACTGGGCTTAAATGCTATTGGCAGACGAATCAAGGTTGATACGTTGCGCAGAAGGCGTGGTGAGCCGGCCTTTCACGGTGTAGGTGTAGCTGGCAGCCTGCGCCAAGCTGGCGCCCAGCAAGGTGGGGGGCAAGGAGGGCCATCCCCAGACGGCCCAGCAGAGATGGGAAGGAGCGAGCGCTCAAAACCAAACGCAGACGATCACTACAATTATGCTACATCTAGTGTAGAGCGCATCAAGGGGTTTGCTGGCGGCGTGAGTGAGATGGCGGGTGGCGCAGGAAGGAAGTACGCCCAAGCGGCTAAGCGATAAACGCAACACGGATCAGCAAGCTTCAGCACCCTATCGGCCCAGCGAGGCAAGCGCTCCTATTAATCACTGGCGGCGAGCACCAAGCTCCCAGGGGTTCGGATCTCCGATCACCAAGTAGCCATCAACCGCCTCTGATCAGCGATCAGGCCAACACACTCCGCCGCCGCTGGCGCAAACGCCGCGAGTAACCGAGGGTGATCAATACACCCGCAACGGCCAACGGAGCCGGGGCTTTCTTCACATTGCAATTGCCGCCACCTCCCTCACCACCTTCACCTCCTTCGCCTCCTTCGCCTCCCTCACCTCCTTCGCCTCCTTCGCCTCCTTCGCCTCCCTCACCACCTTCACCTCCTTCGCCTCCTTCGCCTCCTTCGCCTCCTTCACCGCCCGTGCATGTACCGCCACCACCGCCGCCACCCTCACCGCCATCTTGCTTCAGGGATATCTCCCAAGAACTGCCGACAACCCCATGAGGCACCAAAGCTGCCCGGCGCAGGGATGGGCCGCTGAAGGGACACGAACCAGCAGCGGCCGGCTCCTCATCTGTAAAAGTACAAGTTGTGCCTTTGCCATCCACTCCAGCAGGATTATTGGGGAGCATAGACCATCCATAGCCTGAGGCATCATTGAATGCATAATCACCGCCCGCGAAGGCCAGATTATTGCCATCGCCTTCGAATGGAAGCCTTAAATAGCTGTAGCTGCCTTCCTTGCGTCCCAGGCCTGCTGCAACAGTTGCTAGGATATCATCTTTATTTTTGGATAGGAGTCCAGCGATCTTTTCAGATTCCTTCTCCTCACCAATGAGGCTATCCATTTTGGTGCCAACTGAGTCACGAATAGCAGTTGTGGTTTTTGTCGGTAGATTTAGCGGCTCCAAAGAACCATTAATGCGATCCAAGAGAACTGCTTTGGGATCATTGTTGGATTCGACAGAAGATTTCTTGGGATATGCGTCTGAGAGATTATCGCCTACCTCCGAATCTTCTGAGCCGATATCCGTGGACGACGACTGTTCCGATCCAGCAAGATCATCAAATGCCTTGGCTTGGATTTCCTTAAGCGCATTATAGCCATCATTGCTGATATAGTCCCAGGCAAACGGAAAATTAGTGTTTGTAACCTGGATAACGCTGAACAGCTTGAGTGAGCTGGTGCCGCCCACACTGTATTGACCGCCTAATATACCGCCAACTCCGCTGGAGCCACTGCCAAGGGGAGACGTGAACACCCCCGCTGAGGCGCCAGCCGAGCCGTCAAGTGAAAAAAGTGTCTGTGAGTAGATATCTAGATAGGACCCTTTATTCTCACTGTTGAAGGTAAACAGGGTGCCGCCCGTATTCTCGCCGCCCATCACGATATGCCAGGCTTTCCAGCCACCAGCTCCACTATTGGCCATCGTGTCCCAAGTGATGGTGCCTACGAAGGGAACAATCGCGTGTGTGGTGACCGTTGGGTCGTACATGCTCACCCCTCCCGAGATCGTGTACGTGTAGGTGCTGGCAGCGTGGGCGGCGAGGCTGGAGCCCAGGAGGGTGGGGGCGAGGAGCACGCTGCCGAGGCGACCAAGGAGCCTGGTGGAGCGCGGGCGGGTCGTCACGGAAGGTCTAACACGATTTCTACAAGCATACTACAAGCCCTGTAGGGCGGCAACGGTGAAGGCCTCTGGCCGGGTAGAACGGTGCGGTGGCCCGCTGGAGTGGGAGCTGGGCTAGGCAGAAAACCCCTAGCGCAGCAACAAGCCCACCGGATCCAGGCGTGGATCACGGTGGGCGATGGATCAGCAGCTCTGGAGCTGAGCGTTGCGGAGTTGATCAGGCAGCCTGGAGCTGGATGCGGCGGCGCAGGCGCTTCGACCAACCGAGAGCCAGCACCGATCCCAGGATCGGCAGCGGCGTGGGGGCCGCGGATGGTGA
>JBJTWN010000208.1:0-11080 GCA_046081785.1 Cyanobium sp. | reverse complement strand
GCGGTGGCTCCGGCCACCAGCGCCACCCCCAGATCGAGCAGGTTGGGCTGGGTGCGGGCGAGCACCTCCTGCCCGAACGTGGGCATGCCCACCAGCCAGCCCACCCCCATCGACACCGCCACCCCCAGCAACACCCCCTGCAGGAGGGTGCGCAGCGCCCGCATGACACCGGGCAGGCTGCCGCGCACCACCTCAAAGGCCATCGCCTCCAAAGGCTGGATCCAGGGCGCCACCACCATCGCCCCGATCACCACCGCGGCGCTGTTGGCCAGCAAGCCCAAGGTGGCAATCAGGGAGGCGGCCAAGGTGAGCACCACAAACACCAGGCTGAAGCGGGCATCCTGTTCAAAGTCCAGCCGAAGGGCTTCCAGGCGCTCTTGGTGGGCCGTCAGGGCATGGCGAGGGTCAGAAGCACCCAGACCATCCGCAGGGGCGCTCCCTTGCTGAAGGGGGTGATGCATGAGCCGGGGATCCAGCTGGCAGGCTAGGGCGATGAGCACCGATTCCCTCCCCGGCAGGCCAGGCCCAGCCACCACCGACGACGACCTGGCTGAGGCCGTCGCCCGCCGGCGCAATTTCGCGATCATTTCCCACCCTGACGCCGGCAAAACCACCCTCACCGAAAAGCTGCTCCTCTACGGGGGCGCCATTCAGCAGGCGGGGGCCGTGAAAGCCAAGGGGGAGCAGCGCAAGGTGACCTCCGACTGGATGGAGCTGGAGAAACAGCGGGGCATTTCGATCACCTCCACCGTGCTGCAGTTTGACTACAGCGGCCGCACCATCAACCTGCTCGACACCCCCGGCCACCAAGACTTCTCAGAAGACACCTACCGCACCCTCGCCGCGGCCGACAACGCCGTGATGCTCGAAGACGCCGCCAAGGGCCTCGAACCCCAGACCCGCAAATTGTTTGAGGTGTGCCGGATGCGCCGCATCCCGATCTTCACCTTCATCAACAAGATGGACCGACCGGGCCGCGATCCCCTGGAGCTGCTTGATGAGATCGAAAAGGAGCTTGGGCTGGCCTGTTGGCCGGTGAACTGGCCCATCGGCAGCGGCGATCGCTTCCGTGGCGTGATCGATCGGCGCAGTCGCGAGGTGGTGCTCTTCGAGCGGGCCCAGCGGGGCCGCCAAAGTGCGGAAAGAACGCTGCCGATCGCCAGCCCGGAATTGGCCAAGGCGGTGGAAGCGGAGCTCCTGGCCCAGGCCCTGGAAGAACTCGACCTGCTCGATGCCGCCGGGGAGGAGCTGGATCTGGAGATGGTGCATGCCGGCGAGCTCAGCCCGGTGTTTTTTGGCTCCGCCATGACCAACTTTGGCGTGCGGCCCTTCCTGGATGCCTTCCTCGAGCTGGCGCAACCGCCCACAGCCCGCAGCTCCAGCGAGGGGGCGGTGAATCCCCTGCGGCCAGACTTCAGCGGGTTTGTGTTCAAACTCCAGGCCAACATGGATCCGCGCCACCGCGACCGGGTGGCCTTTGTGCGGGTGTGTTCCGGCAAATTCGAGAAAGACCTCTCCGTGCGCCATGCCCGCACCGGCAAAACCATCCGGCTCTCCCGCCCGCAAAAGCTCTTTGGCCAAGACCGCGAGGTGGTGGAGGAGGCCTATCCCGGCGATGTAATCGGCCTCAACAACCCCGGCATGTTTGCCATCGGCGACACCCTCTACGTGGGGCCCAAGGTGGAATTCGAGGGCATTCCCTGCTTCACCCCTGAGCTGTTTGCCTGGTTGCGCAATCCCAACCCCTCCGCCTTCAAAAGTTTCCGCAAGGGGGTGAACGAGCTGCGGGAGGAAGGCGCTGTGCAGGTGCTCTACGACACCGACCTCAGCAAGCGCGACCCGATCCTGGCCGCAGTGGGGCAGCTGCAGCTGGAGGTGGTGCAATACCGGCTGGAAAACGAATATGGCGTCGCCACACGCCTCGAGCCACTCGACTTCACAGTGGCGCGCTGGGTGAATGGAGGCTGGCCAGCCCTGGAGGCGATCGGCCGGGTGTTCAATTGCAAAACCGTTCGGGATGCCTGGGATCGGCCCGTGCTGCTCTTCCGCAACAGCTGGAATCTGCAGCAGCTGCAGGAGGATCACCCCGATTTGGAGCTCAGTTCCGTGGCGCCCGTGGTGAGCGGGATCGATCCGATCGCCCTGTGAAGGGACGGGGCGACGCGAAACCTGCGCGGATCCGCCAGAATGGAATGACGATTTGTAAAGGGCAGAAGCAGACGCCATGTCCAACCCGTTTTGGCTTGCACGACCCCGCAGCGATGGAGGATCTGATTTTGTGAAATTCCTGCCGGGCCACGATGGGGTTGAAATCCGAGAGGGGAGCCATCTCCCCCCCCAAATGCCCCTGCTGAAGCGCCGCTGGCGACTCGCCGCTGCAGAAGCTGAGGCCTGTCACCAACAGCTGCTCCAAGAAGCGGGGTTTGAGCGCTCTGAACCCCTGTTTTGAGAGCCGCGGCTTTTAATGGAGAGTGCGAATCCATCCCCATGACAGAAGGATCCTCCGACCCCTATTCCCTCCTGGGCATTGCTCCGCAAAGCAGCTTTGAGGAGGTCCAGGCCGCACGGCAAGCCAAGTTGGAGTCTGTCGGGGACGATCCGATGGCCCGTTCCCGCGTGGAGGCGGCCTACGACGCCGTGCTCATGGATCGGCTCAAGGAGCGCCAGCAGGGCCGGGTGAGCAGCGCGGCGCGCTCCGCCTCGCAGAAAGAAACGGTTCCACAAACCCCTCGGCCACCCCTGGCCCAGCTGCCCAACCTTCCTTCCCTGCCCATGCCCCGCTTGGGAGGTGGGATGGGTAAGCCTGGCAGCGCCCTTTCCTTTTCCCTGGCAGCTGGGCGGGAACGCTGGTTTCCGCTGATCTGCCTCGGCCTTCTCCTGGTGTCGACCCTGGTCTTCCCGGCCGCCGCTCCCGATGCTCTCCTCGCCCTGGCGGCTCTCCTCACCCTGATCAACCTGCAGCGCCGCAACGGGCACTTCCTCAGGTCGGTGGGCTGGACGCTCTTGTTGCTCGTCTTGGGCCTTGGCCTTGCCCAGCTCCTCCTGATCAGCCTGCCCGCGCCGCTGCTGCAGGCCACGCCTCTCCAGTCCTATCAAGTGCAGGGGGCAATCGGCATCCTGGCCCTCCTGCTGGGTGCACTGTTCATCGGCTAACAGGCCGGGGGAGTGGTTAGGCCGCTTCGCATTCGGCAATCAGGTTTTGCAGTTCGTCCGCCTCCACCCCATACACCTCATTGCAGAAATGGCAGGTGAGTTCCGCCCGGCCATCTTCGTTGAGGATGTTGGTCAACTCGTCACGGCCGAGCAGCTTCAGGGCACCAACACTGCGCCGGCGACTGCAAGGGCAGTGAAAGCGCACGTCTTGCCTCGACTCAGCCCACTCCAGGGGCTGGGGGTCGAGGTCGGGAAACACATCTTCCAGCAGCAGATAGAGCGCTTCGGCATGGGCCTCCAGGCGTTCGCTGAATCCGGTGATCTCACGGCAGCGCTCCTCCAGCAAAGCCACCAGGGCCGGATCGGAGGCGGCTTTCGGCAAAACCTGCACGAGCAAGCCACCGGCACAACGCACGCCACGGCTGTCGATTCTTTCGCCCACAAACACCGCTGAAGGGGTCTGCTCGGAGTGGAGCAAATAGCAGGCAAGGTCATCGCCGATCCCACCACTCACGAGCTCCACCGTGCTGCTGAAGGGCTCCCCTTCACCGAGATCCCTCACCACATGCAGATAGCCCGTGCCGGTGGCCCGGCGAAAGTCAAAGGAGGGCTCACCTTCAGGCGTGCTCACCAGATCCAATTCCAAGCCTGGGTTTCCCACGTAGCCCCGCACCGTGCCATCCCTGCCCGCATCCACCATCAGGCCCCGCAGGGGACCATCGGATTGGATGCGCACATTCACCCGGCCATGGGCCACCTTCATCGAGCTGGCCAGCAGCAAACCGGCCGTCATGGCCCGTCCCAACAGGGCCGTGGTCAGGAAAGACAAGCCATGGCGATGGCGGGCATAACGGCTGGCCACTGTGGTGGTCAACGCCACCAGGCGGATGCCGCCGCCGGCCGCCGTCGCCCTGAGCAGCTGATCAGCCATCTCTTCCCCTGTGTCTCAAAGTCATCGTAAGGAGGTCTCCCGAGCCAGGGGATGCAACAGGCCCTCCTCCAGCCGCCAGCCAGCCGGGATCAGGCGGCTGAAGGCCTCCGGCTCGTGGGTGACCACCAACAGGGCCCTCTCCCGGGAGAGCCCGAGCAGCAGGTCGAGCACTCCATCCCGCACAGCCCAATCCAGGCCAGCCGTGGGCTCATCGAGCAAAAGCACCTTTGGATCGCGGAGCAGTTGCACGGCCAAGGCCAATCGACGCTGCTGGCCCCCGCTGAGTTCCTCAGGGGCGGGGGTGAGGGGCAGCTCGGGCAGACCCACCCGGGCAAGCACTGCCTGCATTGCCTCTGTCGAGAGGCGGCGCTGGGCCAACCTGAGCTCCTGGCCCACCGTGAGGCCCAGGAAGTGGCGCTCTGGAAATTGGAACACCAAGCCGCACAGCCAACGCCTCTGGCGGGAGGTCATCACCTCCCCATTCCAGCGGATCGTGCCCCCATCCATGTTGGCCAGGCCGCAGATCACCTCCAGCAGGGTGGTTTTGCCACTGCCGCTGCGGCCAGCCACCAGGGTTGGCTGCCCCGGCGCCAAACGCAGGTTGATGTCCCGCAACACCGGTTGGGCGGAGGTGGCCGGGTGGTAGCGGACCGACTGGAGCTCGAGCATCTCGCCAGCATGCCCTCCCGCCGGCTTCAACGCCGGGCCGCCTGAGGTGATCGGGGTGGCAGCCTGAAGCAACCTGCTGTGGGCTTGTCATGGACGTGCGCTTTCGCGAGGTGGATCCGTTCAACTGTTGGATCTGGATTCGTTTTGCCCATCCGCCCGGACAGGGGGAGCGCGCCTATGTGGAAACAGCCTTCGACAGCTGGTTTTTCCTTGGCAAACTCGGTGGCTTCAATGCCGAAAACCTGCAGGCCCATGAGGCTGGCGCCGATCTGAGCGATCTGGCCTGGGATGAGGAGACGGCGGATCAGGCCCTTCCCGCCCTGATGCACAACATGGGAGCAATGGAGTATCAGGGCCCCTGGGCGCGCTGTTGGCTGGATCTGGGCACGAGCGATGCGATTGCCCTCGACGTGCTCATCAACACCCTTCGGCAGCTCGATCACGATGTGGTGGAACTCTGTGAGCTGGTGATTGGCGGGCGCAATGAGGACTGGCCCATCGACGATGAACCCGAGGCCCTGTTTGACGACGGAGATGGGGGCCCGCCGAGCCGTCCCCGAACTTCGCTGCGCTGAGGAGAAGGGCTGGCCATGGCTCGGGAGCGACGACGGCTGCTCATACCTGCCGACCGACTGGCCGATGAGGTTCCCCTCTCGGCGGCAGAGGCGCACTACCTGAATCGGGTGCTGCGACTGGGCGCGGGCCAGGGATGCGACGTGGTGGATGGGGCGGGGCGCCGCTGGAGTGCCCTTTTGGTTGGGGGAGATCGCTTGCGGCTGGAGCAGCCCATGGCCCATCCCCTCGAGCAGCAGCCGCGCAGGCCTCCCAGTTTGGCTCTGGCGGTGGCGCTGCCCAAGCAAGACGCGGAGCTGATCTGGCGCATGGCCACCGAACTGGGGATCGATCACTTCCAACCCCTCCAGGCGGAGCGCTGCGTGGTGCGCAACCGCTGGCCCCAAGAGCGCTGGCAGGCCATCCTGCGAGAAGCCACCGAGCAGAGCGAGCGGCTCTGGCTCCCCGAGCTGGCCCTGCCCCAAACAACCGCGGCCTGGTTCGCCCATCCCTGCCGTGGCCTCAAGCTCCTCGCCAGCAGTCGGGGGGCAGGCTTGCCCCATCTCCTTGAGAGGCTGCAGAGCTGGCCCAGCCACCAGGCCGATCCAGCGTCCCGCCTGGATCAGGCGTGCCTGGCGATCGGGCCTGAAGGCGGCTGGAGCCCCGAGGAGGAGGCCACAGCCTTGCAGCATGGCTGGATCCCAGTGAGCGCAGGGCCCACCATCCTGCGAACGGCCACCGCTGCGGTGGCAGCCGCGGCCTGGATGGCGGGCTGGCGAGCCACACTCAGCTCTTCATCATCCCCCGCGCAATCTCCTTGAAGGTGCCCAGGTTGGCCCCTGCGGTTCGCCGGCGACGGGGCGTGGCGGCTCCTGGCGCCAAGCAATCGGGTGCAAAGGTGGCCAACGTCGGCGCCGGCCGGCTGGCGGCCTCAGCGGCCAATTGGGCAGCAATCTCCTCCGCTGTGGTGCGCACCACAGCGGGGGCGGCAGCTGGCACCGGGGGTGGGGGGGCTTCCACCGCTGCCGCAGGGGGGGCTGGAGCAGCGGCGGTGCCAGTTGGTGCGGATGGGGCAGCCACTTTGGCCGTGGCCTTCTCCTCTTTGGCAGGCGTTGGCGCCGGGGGAGGAGGGGCGATCGTGACCTTCTGCTCGCTTGGCTTGCCTGCTTTGCTCTCTTGATCCGTGCCCTGCTGGCCCGTCAGATCGAGAAAAAACTTCTGCTTTCGGAAAAACATGGGCGGCGGCAGGAGCGCTGTTGACGCGATTATCCGCCACTGGCCACCGTTGGGCCCCAACCCTTAGACCTGTGCAACAGAGTCCGCCGGATCATGCTGCCGCTCTCGTTGTCCCTTCCCAGCCAGGAGGGCAGCCACTGGTTGGCAGCCCTGGCCATCAACGCCCTGCTGATCGCCCTGGCCCAGCGAGCACCGCTGCTCACCCGCCAGGGGTGGATCCACGCCGGCATTCTTGGCACGGTGCTCTGGGGCAGTCTGGGCTGGCGCGGTTGGCTGGCCGTGGTGGCCTATCTCGCCATGGGGTCGGCGGTCACCAAGCTGGGCTTCCGCAGCAAACAGGCCGCGGGCCTGGCCGAAGCCCGCGGCGGAAGGCGGGGTCCTGAAAATGTCTGGGGATCGGCCCTGGTGGCGGCCCTCCTGGCGGCGCTCACCCCCGTGGCCGGTCCCTGGGCCACGCTGCTGCTGTTGGGGTTTGCCGCCAGCCTGGCCGCCAAGCTGGCAGACACGTTCGGCAGCGAAATCGGCAAGCGCTGGGGCCGTCACACGGTGTTGATCACCACCCTGCGGCCGGTGGCCAGGGGCACCGAAGGTGCGATCAGCCTGGAGGGCACGGCAGCCAGTGGGGTGGGAAGCGGGTTGATGGGGGGTGTGATGGCGGCTCTGGGGGTGATCGAAACCGCCTGGGCCCTGACCGTGGTGGTGGTCGCAGGGTTGGTGGCCACCCTGTTGGAGAGTCTGATCGGGGCCACCCTGCAGCCGCGATTCAGCTGGCTCACCAACGAGGTGGTCAACGGGCTGCAGACCCTGGTGGCGGCCCTTCTCGCCATGGGCGTTGCCCTGGTGGTGCCGGGCGTCCTCTGAGCGGGCGGCCCTTGCCGGCGGGCTTGGTGCCCTCCTCAGGCGCGTTTCAGCCAGGCACGTTGAGGCAAGAAACGTTTCAGCCAACCTGGCGCCAGAGCTGCTGGTGGGTCCTCAAGCCCGCAGGCGAAAGAGGCTCAGAGCAGGGATGGCCCGAACCACCCTCCTGAAGCCACACCTCGCCCGACGCTTGCAGTTGTCGGAGGGCTGCATTGCAGCGACGCTCAGCCATGCGGGGATGGAGACCATGCTGGCGCCCCAACTCCACCCAGGTGCAGCCCATCGCCAGACGGGCGATCAGCAGCTGCCGCTGAAGACCATCCATTTGAGCCAGCTGGCCTTGCAACCAGGCCACTTGGGCACGACGGCGAACATCCAGGGGCGGCCGGGCCTCTTCCAGCAGCGAACGGGGATCAGCAAGATGGTCCAACCAGGTGGTGTTTTCGCCATCGGCGTCTGCGTTGCTGCACTGAAGCGCATCCAGGCTGAGGGGATGGCCCACCAGCCGGAGCCCCTCAACTTCATCGACCTCGCTGGCCGTGCAGCCCAGGGCTGCCGCCACCCCCTCCCGAGCGAGGGGAGGCAGCCCCGCTGCCCGGCGCTCGTCCTGGAGCGCCCTGGCCCGATGACGCAACTCCCAGAGTCTCCGGGGGAGACGGATCCAGGACTCCCGATCGCGCAATTCATGCTGGATCGCCCCGCGCACGTAGGGCACGGCGAACGTGCTCAGGCAGCCGCTGCGGCGCCCGTCAAAGGCCTCCACGGCACGAATCAGCCCCTGGCAGCCCACCTGGACCAGATCGCAATACGGCAGCTGGCTGATCCCGATGAAGCGGGCCGCCACGCTGTGCACCAAACCAAGATTGGCTTCCACCAGGCGGTTGCGCCAATGCAGCCGGGTGGTCTCATCCTCACTGCTGGCATAGGCCGCCAACCAGCGATGGTTTTGCTGGTTCAGTGCGCGGCGATCCGTTGGGCTGTGCCGGCGCAGGGGGCGCTGAGGCGACTGGGGCGCCCGGGGGGCGTGGTGGGGGGAGTCGGTGGAACTTTGGGGGATGGCAGAAGGGGCCATGGCTCGACGGGATCAGCTGTTCTGATGCTCGTCAACGAGCCAGGGCCCGACCTCCACCAGCCAGGGGATTTCACTCTCCCCTGATCAGGGGAGGTGAAATCCCCTGGCTGGTGGAGCCGAGCCGCGGCGCCACGCCATGAAGCACAGCGTGCATCACCACCCCGCCGGGGTGGGCAGCTCGTGCAGGTGCAGACCAGCCCAGCCCATCAGGGCTGGCCAGCGCCGCACCCGCTCAAAAAGAAAGCCATGGCCGGCGCTGTTGCAGTGCAACCCATCCGCCGCCAGCCATTGCGGCCAATGGGGTTGTTCAAGAAACGCCCCGAGCACCGGCAGAAAGGGCACATCGGCCTCCATGCAGGCCTCCTCGAGGAGCCCCTCGTAGTGGCGCACATCGGCCAGGGAATACCAAAGCACCTCCGCCCAGGGCATGGCCTCCTCCAACACGGGAGTGAGCCCGAGAACAAAGACTGGCGCCAGCTTCCGGGCCTCCCGGAGCAGCTGCTCCAGGCCAAAGAGGAAGGCCTCCGGTGCCAGCTGCGGCCGGCCGTCGGGCCGGCCGATCCGGGCCGTGTCGTTCAGGCCAACGGCAAGCAAGATGCCTTGGGGGATCTGCCGGCGCAATTCCCCGCGGGCCCCCACTTCAGCGGGCAGCCTGGTGGCCACCCGTTCCAGCCCATCGCCGCGCACGCCGAGGTTGTAAAGCACAGGTCCACCTGGCAGGCCCATCCAGTGACGCCGCAACCGCTCACACCAGCCCCCCTCATCCACATCCCCCCAGCCGAACACACCGCTGTCGCCCAGGACGGCGAGTTTCTTGGGAACGCCTAGGGGCATGCAGGGGGAGGGAGAAAGCTCTGTGGAGCAGGGACAAGCGCTCAGAGCTGGGCCACGAAGGTGCTCAGGCGCTCCAGCCCATCCTGGATCGCCGCGTTGGAGGCTGCGCAGGACAAGCGAACGCAGCGATCATCCCCAAAGGCCACGCCGGGCACCACCGCCAACCCCACCTCATCGAGCAGGCGGTTGCAGAGGGTCATCGAATCCAGGCCCCAGGCGCTCACATCAGGAAAGGCGTAGAAGGCACCCTGGGGCGCCACCAGACGCACGCCAGGCACCGCGGCCAGTCCCTCATAGAGCAGCTGGCGGCGTTCGCTGAATCGGGCCGCCATCTCCCGCACGCAGTCGCGGGACCCCTGCAAGGCCGCCAAGGCGCCGAACTGGGCAAAGCTGCAGACGTTGCTCGTGGATTGGCTCTGGAGGGCGCTGGCGGCGGCCACCACATGGGCCGGGCCATACAACCAGCCCACCCTCCAACCTGTCATGGCCCAACCTTTGGCGAAGCCATTGGCGATGAAGATCCGATCCGCCAGGTCGGGAGCCAACGCCGCCAAGCTGTGGTGGGTGTGGCCCGGGGCGAGCAGGGCCTCGTAGATCTCATCACACACCACCGCCACCTGCGGGTGGCGGCGCAACACCGCTGCCATGGCCTCCAGATCGGCGCGCGGCAGCACCATGCCGGTGGGATTGGAGGGGGAGTTGAGCACCAGCAACCGCGTGGCTGGCGTGAGGGTCTCCTCCAGCTCCTCAGCGCTGAAGCGAAAGCCCCGGCTGGCCTCGGTGCCCAACCACTGGACGGTGGCGCCGGCCAGCTCGGCCATGGGCGGATAGCTGAGCCAGCAGGGCGTCGGGATCACCACGCCGTCCCCTGGATTCAGCAACACCTGGAAGAGGTTGAAGAGCGCCTGCTTGCCCCCGTTGGTCACCAACACCTGATCCGCAGTGGCGGAAACGCCGTTCTCTTCACGGAGCTTGCAAGCAATGGCCGAGCGAAGGGCAGGTTCTCCCGAGACGGGGCCATAGCGCGTGTGGCCGGCCTCCAGGGCCGCCGCCGCCGCCGCTCGGATGAAAGGAGGGGTGTCGAAATCCGGTTCACCGGCGGAGAGGCTGCAGATGTTGCGCCCATCCGCCCGCAGTTGCTTGGCTTTGGCGGCGATCGCAAGCGTGAGGGAAGGCTGCAGGGAGGCGGCCCTGACGGACAGCTTCAGCGGGGCCGACATCAGGGCAGGCAAAGCGAAAAGGAATGCGTCATCTTGCACTACGCCGGCGGCATGATCCCCCTCGGCCTTTGTTCAGGAAAGTTCATAAGTTTGGCCTGCATCCACGGGTTTTCCCCCCAGGGCACGGGTTCCATTCAGGATGATCTCTTCAAACACCTCTGCAGCTTTGACCCAAGCCCTGGCCGCCTTGGCGGCAGCCTGCGCGGCGTGTTGCCGCTGTCCCTTGGCCACAGGTCGCCAGCAGGTGGTGGTGAGCCGCGGCAATCCAGGGGCGGCCCTGATGGTGGTTGGTGAGGGGCCCGGGGCCCAAGAAGATGAGCTCGGTCTTCCCTTTGTGGGCCGCGCCGGCCAACTGCTCGATCAGATGCTGGCCAGTGTGGGGATCGACAGCAACAGGGATGCCTACATCTGCAATGTGGTGAAGTGTCGTCCACCGGACAACCGCAAACCCACCCCTGACGAGATGGGGGCCTGCCGCCCTTGGTTGCTCCAGCAAATCAGCCTGGTGAATCCTGCTGTGATCGTGCTCGCTGGTGCCACGGCCATGGAAGGGGT
>JBJTWN010000207.1:0-4350 GCA_046081785.1 Cyanobium sp. | reverse complement strand
CGCAAGGGCAGCCGCAAGGCCGCCGAGGACTTGGCCGCCTATCTCTTCTCCGACGAGGCGCAGCAGGTGTTTGTCGAGGAGGGGTTCCGCCCCACCAGCCCCACGGTGTGGGCGCGGGTGAAGGATCGCTTCGCGCCGGTGAAGACGTTCTTCTCGGTGAACGACTTCGGTGGTTGGGGCCAGGTGAACAAGGAATTCTTTGGCAATGGCGGCATCTGGGATCGCCTGTTCGCCAACACCCGCTGACACCTCCATGTGTGAACTGCTAGCCCTCAACGCCAACACCCCCACCGACATGGGCTTCTCCTTCCGGGGGCTCAGCCGGCGCGGTGGAGCCAGCGGCGAGCATGCCGATGGCTGGGGGCTCGCCAGCTTCACCCCCCGATGGCCATGGCCTCACCCTTTTGAGGGAAGAAGCCCCGGCAGCCTTCTCCGCCCTGGCTGGCCAGCTGGCGGAGCGCTCACCCAAGGCGCTGGTGAGCATTGCCCACATCCGCAAAGCCACCCGCGGCGTGGTGGCGCTGGAGAACTGCCATCCCTTCACCCGCAGCTGGGGCGGGCACACCTGGGTGTTTGCCCACAACGGCGACCTCCAGGGCTCCATTCCCTTGGGCGATCGCTACCGGCCCTTCGGCAGCACCGACAGCGAAGCCGCGTTCTGCTGGATCCTCGAAGAACTGGATCGAGCCGGTGTGGATTCGACGGATTCCGCTGCTCTGTTTGAGCAGCTGCACCGCTGCGCTGCGGCCCTGGCGGAGCGGGGCACGTTCAATGCCCTGATCAGCAACGGCCACTGGCTGTTTGCCACCGCCACCAGCAGGCTGCACTGGCTCACCCGCCGGGCGCCCTTCTGCAAGGCCACGCTGGCGGATCCACCGCTGCAGGTGGATTTTTCAGCGCTCACCACAGCCAAGGATGTGGTGACCATCCTCAGCACCGAGCCGCTCACCACCGACGAGCACTGGCAGCCATTCCTCGCCGGCGAATCCCTGCTCTTTTGCGGTGGTGAAGTGATGCATCGCAATCGTCATGGGGCCAGACCCGTTCCCATCACGGCGAGCGCGCAACCAGCCGCCTCGGCCCAGACCCCTTCGCGTTGTTCTTGACGTGCCCGCGTTGCCCAAGCCCGTGACAACCGGATCCGTCGGCTCTGTGAGCCTTGCTGAGGCCTCCCGCTTCTGGCTGCAGCTGGGGCTGGTGAGCTTCGGGGGGCCGGCGGGGCAGATCGCCCTGCTGCATCGTGAGCTGGTGGAGCGGCGGCGCTGGCTGAGCGAGCGGCGTTACCTGCATGCCCTCAACTACTGCATGCTGTTGCCAGGGCCTGAGGCCACCCAGCTGGCCACCTATCTGGGCTGGCTCATGCACGGGACCAGGGGCGGCTTGATTGCCGGAGGACTGTTCCTGGCGCCCTCGATTGTGGTGCTCACAACCCTTGCCACTGGCTATGCCCTCTGGGGCCAACTGCCGCTGTTGGCGATGGTTTTTGCCGTTCTCAAGCCGGCGGTGCTGGCGATCGTGGTGGTTGCCGCCTGGCGGGTGGGCCGCCGGGCCTTGCACACGCCCCTGCTGCTCGGCATCGCTGCCGCGGCCTTCCTGGCCCTGGCGGTGCTGCGGCTGCCCTATCCGCTGGTGGTGGCCGGTGCCGCCGTCACCGGATTGGTGGTGGGTCGCTGGCGGCCGGGGTTGCTGTTTGCTCCAGTGCGCGTCGCCGCCCAACCCGCCCGCCAGGGGAGCGAGCAGGCCCCTTCATCCCCCATCGACCCCACGCTGGTGGTCGCAGCCCCGCCGATCCACGGCGACGACACGCCCACCCCGCCCCACTGCCGCTTCTCACGCCGGCGCCTAGCGGTCACGCTGCTGGCCTGGGGGCTGGGGGTGCTGATCCCCCTGGCCCTGCTCAGTGCGCTGGGGGGCTGGAGCGGCACCCTGGCGCTGATGGCCCGCTTCTTCACGCGGGTGGCGCTGCTCAGCTTCGGTGGGGCCTATGCCGTGCTGCCCTACGTGGCCCAGGGTGCGGTGGAGCAGCTCGGCTGGCTCTCGCCCAGCCAGATGCTCGATGGTCTGGCCCTCGGCGAAACCACACCCGGTCCCTTGATCATGGTGGTTGCGTTCGTGGGCTTCATGGGCGGCTGGAACCAGGGCTGGGGGGCTGGAGCAGGCGCCGGAAGTTGGCCCCTGGCTGTGGCCGCCACCCTGGTGACCGTGTGGTTCGCCTTCTTGCCGTCGTTCGGCTTCATCCTGGCCGGCGCACCCCTGGTCGAAGCCAGCCGCAACGACCTGCGCCTCGGAGCGCCGCTCACCGCCATCACCGCCGCCGTGGTGGGTGTGATCGCCAGCCTGGCGGTGTTCTTCGCCGGGCCGGTGCTCTGGCCCGCCGGCAGCTTCAATCCCTGGGCCCTGCTGGTGGTGGGGGTGGCGTTGTTCGTCCAGCTGCGGCTGCGTTGGAGCGTGCTGCAGGTGATCTGCGCTGCGGCCCTGGTGGGTGCGGCCTGGGCCGGCATCGCGCGGCTGCAAGGCTGAGCAGGCCACTGCTCGAGCGCGTCACAACAAAGCCCGGAGCGATAGCCCCGAGCCTTTGTCTGCTCAGCCGTGGTGCCTTCCCAAGGGGGTCGGGCGCAGCTGTGCGTTGATTTTGCTTGGCAACAGCCGTGATCGTTTTCAGATCAGGTGGTTTTCAGTTGTGGGCGGAGCTGCCGGCGCTGGCACCTGGGGCCAGGTGTCAATTGGGACGTTCCGTTGGGTCCGGGGCACCTAGGGCGATGCAATGGACGGCGACTGGGTTGACACGCCAGGAACGTCAGAGATCCGTCGAGAGCGTTGGAGCAGGGGCCGGATCGTCAGCGCGCTCCTACTGGCTGCTCAGGGGGGGTGTCATCCATCAATGGAGCCTCCGAATCCCGTTGCAGCCACGATGGGCCGGCCACCGAAAACCAGCAAGGCCTGCAGCGTGAACGACACCGGTCTTCACGGGGGGCAACAGGGATTCATGAAGGGGGCTCAACACCCATCGGATGGGCTCAGCGACAGAGAGCTGCAGGGCGGCCCACCGGCCGGATGCTGCTGACGGCAGCACGGGGTTCACGGCGCACTCGCACACGAACCGTGCAGTGGGCTGGCCCCAGGTGCTCGATCAGGGCCTCACGGGCCTCGTGCTGCAGCTCCTCAAGGGTGGGCGCGGTGATGCGGATGGGCAGCGACTCGGCCTGGGCTTCCAGGTGGCCGGGGCGTTCAGCCAGAACGCGGAACACGACCTCTCGCATGCGGGGGTATCTCCTTCTTTCCGGCACCATCCTTGGGCTGCTGAGGCGGGAGCGCAGGTGCGGCCGGATACGGGGAACCGGCCCTGCGGGCACCTTCCCTTGCCATGTCAGGCGAGCCAGCCACGTCCAGCAGCCAGCCTTGCGGTCTCCTGCACGGCCGTGATGCAGCGCTGGGCCCGGCGCTTGGCATCGTCCTGGCCCTGCGCCCGAGGCACGTAGCTCTCCATCGCCTCCGGCGTTTCAATCAGCGCCAGCAGGCCGGTCATGCGGGCGCCGAGGGAGCCATCGGCGAGCAGGCGGCTCACCAGGCCGTGCTCCCACAGCTGCTCCCCGGTGGAGCCGGGAGCGAACAGCTCCTGGAGCAGCACGGCCAAAAGCGACTGCTTGAGCGCATCGAGCTGGCCAGGCCGCAGCCGGCGGCTGTTGGGCAGGCCCGCCGCAGGACCGGCCGGGATCGCGGTGGGGTTCTCAGGGGCGCGATCGGTGGTGTGCTCCACGCTCCAGCTCAGTCCGGTGCCGGGCAGCCCCATGGTGGTGCGGGGCCCACCGCTGCGGCTCACCGGAATGTTGAACGATGCACCGCGCCCTCCCACGGAGATCGAGCTCAGGCCCCCCTTGATGAAGTTGAAGCGCAGCGGGCCCAGGCGGGCGGAACGGCGGAAGCGAAAGCTCATAAAAGGGAGCTGGCTAGATCAGTCTTGCTACTGATGCAGAGAGGCTCCTGATAGTAAAATATAAGCATAGATGCAATTGGCCAATATGCCTTGAGCAAGTTCGCTTATGCGAAGCCCGAACGCACTCTATGCTTCTTGAGTCTGCAAGAAGATAATAGCAATGCCCCCGCTTGCCGGCCTCCCGGCATGTCAAAGCAGAGCACAATCCGGGACAAACTTGGCTTAGCTAGATCCTCTCCTGGCTATAAGGATCTTTTCAAGTCTTGCAGCCTTCTCGGGAGTCAAGTCAGTTGGCCCGAGAGAGCCCAGGGTACTATTCAGAATCTCAATCATGCGCAAATCAACAGCGCGAGCAATGGCCGATATCTTTCTAGGCCCCAGCGGCTGGTCATTAAGAATTCGCAAAATCTTTGGTG
>JBJTWN010000206.1:0-90519 GCA_046081785.1 Cyanobium sp. | reverse complement strand
GCACTAGTTGTCTTTGGTCTGGCTTTGCGTTGGTTATGGATACCAGGAGCTGCCTCGGTCTATGGCATTGCAACAGCATTGATTTTCGCGCTGTCGCCGGGTCTTAACAACCTCTGGCAATACCAGGTTATTCATCCGGCTATGACCGCTTTTTACTGTTTGGCTGCTTTGGCTTTGGTTTCATATTCCAAGGGGGGATGGAAAACGTTGGCGAGTATTTTGGCTATCGGATTTACATTAAGCTATCAAATTATGCTTAGTTTATATCTGGTCGCTATTCTGATTATGTGTGCAATACGAATCAACACTTTCTTCCTGTCTGAGCGTCCGCGTTCTTTACGAGAGTCTTTGCTGCCTCTCCTGAAATTGACGCTCTGTCTGTTGGCCGGGTTGACTGTTTATGTGTTGATTAGCAAAATCGCACTAGATTGGAGCGGGCTCGGTCAGAGTACACGAACAACTATAGTAGGAGTGGATGACCTGCCCTCAAAAGTGTCTCAGCTTCTCTCTGGCTTGAAGCGTTTGCTTTATGGCAGAGGAGAGGTTTACTTGCCACAGAATGTCAAGCTTATACAAGTTCTTTTGTTATCCATAGCCTTAATTGCTACACCTTTTTTTGCCCGCCAGATATGGCATCAGTGGCCTAGGCGGTTCTGCCATTTGTTAGTGCTCTTTCTGGTCTTGCTTGCTGCCGCCGTCTCGATCAGGGTTCCCACCATATTTTTTGCATACTCGCCTGATAACCCCCGTGTCCTGATTGGAACCGCTGTGTTTTGGAGTGGAATCTTTGCCATGGCAACTGATGCTGGTCCAAAGATCCTGAAGCGGATTGCCCTGGTGCTTGGCACTGTATTGTTTGCAGCTTATGCGATTATTACAAATTCTGTTTGTTCTGATTTTGTACGACTGAACCAACGGGAACTTCTTTTGGCGAGCAGGATTGTAGAGCGGATGTCTCAGTCGCCTGATTTTGAGAATGTGCGAACGGTTGTTGTTGTCGGGAGGTCACCGCAGGTCGTCACTGACTTGCGAAGCACCGATCTTCTCTGGTCTGGTTTAAATTCTTTCATGGGTACAGGCGTGCTCAGAGAGGCCAGTGGTGAACGCTTTGAGTCTCCTTTGCCTGCCGATCAAGAGCTGGCGAAACTGGCAAGTCGGCAGATGCCTTTTTGGCCCAGCCCTGGTTCCACAGCCATCGTTAATGATGTAGGGATTGTGGTGCTAGGAAAGCCTGTTTAATCTTTAACATTCAAGCTTGTTGACGGATAGAGATCTCTTCGGCTCTGGTGCCGAAGACGCATTGTTGGTTCGCCAGTGGACGTTTCCTTCCCTGCCGCACCATGGACACCTACAGCTTTCCATGTGCTGCAGTGTGCAGACGGTGGGGATGTTTCTAGGTTGGCAGCAGCCCCTGCGCTCCGTTCATGGTCATTCGCACCCGCCTAGTTGAGCTCTCCAGCCTGGAGGCCGTGGCTTACCGCCAGAAACTCCGCGGCGGCCAGGTGGGAGTGGTGGTTCTCCGGCAGGACTTGGCCCAGCCTGATCTGGCCCTCCTCAACCGCCAGAGCGGTTCCGCCGATCCCGCCCACAACACCTCCGCCGACCTCTATCCCCTGGAGGCCTTCGAGGAGGCCATCGAGCTCACCGCCGGCTTGCCCCACTCCAGCCGGGGTCCCGTGCGCTCCCCAGCAGCGGTGGGTGCGGGCACAGGAGGAGAGGCACCTGTGCCGGCGGAACTGGGCGAAGACGCTTCGCCCGAGGCCGTGGCCACGGTGAACAGCGCTGACTACGGGGCCATCGTGAAGGCCTACACCAACAAAAAAGGGGAGCTGTCCTATGAGCTGCTCAACAAGGACCTGATTCAAGCCGCACGCTCCAATCCCTTCGTGGCCACCATGGTGGCCAACGGGGCTTCACTGGAAGAGATCCGCGACCATGTGGTGAAGGCCAACTTCGAGGCCGTTACCGGCAACCGGTCGCTCAGCAAGGTGGAGGTGACCCGCATTGTTGAGCTATTGGACGAGGTGAGCCCCCGCTCGGTGCTGCGGGAGCTCAACGACGACCTGCGCCAGCTGCTTGCCAACGCCAACCGCTGACGACCCCTCTTGGGGAGAAGAGCGATTCGGAGGTCCTAGCGGTCGTTGCTTCCGGGGATGGTCACCAGGGCCATGCTGACCAACAGCAGGCTGCAGATCAAAAAACCCACCGGCCTGCCGGCTCCAACTCCCTGGATGAGTCGCGTCACCCCCAGGAGCCAAACCAACCCCATCACCATACCCCCGGCCACCCTGCCCTTTCGACCCAACGCCCGTTGGAGTCCGCCAGCGGCAAGGAGGCTGGCTCCTGTGAGCAGCCCGTAGACCAACAGAAAACCTGGTCCGTTGAGGTTGTAAGGGAAGGGAATCGCCCCACCACCGAACTGCTCAGCCGCCACAGCCGCCGCCCCCCCCACAGCCGCCACACCCCCCGCCCCCGCAACCGCTCCCGCTGCCCCCGCAACCCGCCCCACCATCGCTGGAGTTCCCCCCACGCCCCCTGTTGCGGTTGGTGCCAGATTGGGATCGTTTTCTTCTTGCAACGGCTGCGACTAGCACCAGCACCAACACCAGAACGAGCAGCAGGAACAGGGGGTGGATGGCCAGGAGCAGGAGCCCCACGCCCCCCAGGTCCAACAGGGTCGATCCCGTGATGAATTGGCGCAGCCTGCCTGGGCGAAGCCAAGGCGGCTTGGGCCCCAGGCGCCGATGCCGGGCCACTAACCGGTATCGGGACCCATCCACCCTTTGCCACCGCTCCTCCCCGCGGAACCGCTCCTCGGTGGAGGGCCAGAGGTCGGCCGGGGGGGGCTCCCCGAAGGCGGCCCAATAGCTCCTCAGGGTGAGGTCGTACCAATCCCTGAGCATCTGCTCCTCCCCTGGCCTCCCTTTGGAGGGGGAGTGATGTAGCGCCTGGCCCAGCACCTGGGGGCAAAACTCATCCCAGTACCCCCGGGTGTCGAGCAGGTGCTGATGCCAGGCCTGGTCAATCGCGTCGGGGGGGCACACCGGGTGGCCCGCCGCCACCGCCTGGTAGAGAAACCTGCGATACTCGGCGATCACCCTGGCCGCATGGTCGCTGGTCCAGAGGTTTTCGCGGGCCAGTTTCCCCGCGAAGGTGAGTTCGCTTCCGGGAGGATCCAGGCACCAGGCCTGAAGACGTCCATGCAGATCGGGGCGTGCCAGTGGCACATCTTGGGGCGAGACAGGTTGGAGGGTGGTCCTCATGGTGGGTCCATGCTCTGGCCTCCCTTGGTTGCGGGAACGGGGGGCTGATTCACGTCGTTAGCTTGCGAAACCTCTTTGTTTCGCTTTGCGTGATCCCCACCCAACGCCTTGGCCGCTGTCTTTGGATAAAGGCAGTGCCCTTGGCCTATTTCGGTTTCCCATGACCACCACCCTTCAGCCCCCCGCCACCATCGGCAGCCGCCCGGATGGGGGCAGCTCCAGGCACGATGGCGAAGGCAGTGTGCAGGTCCACCAAGACCCTGCGCTGCGCATTGAGGAAGGCGCTCTGGTGATTGCCGTTTATGGCAAGGGCGGAATCGGCAAATCCACCACCTCTTCCAACCTCTCGGCAGCGTTTTCCAAGCTGGGCAAACGGGTGTTGCAGATCGGCTGCGATCCCAAGCACGATTCCACCTTCACCCTCACCAAGAAGATGGTGCCCACGGTGATCGACATCCTCGAAACCGTGGATTTCCATACCGAGGAGCTTCGCCCGGAAGACTTCATGTTTGAAGGCTTCAATGGGGTGCAATGCATCGAAGCGGGTGGACCCCCAGCAGGAACAGGCTGTGGTGGCTATGTCACCGGCCAGACGGTGAAGCTACTTAAAGAGCACCACTTGCTGGAAGACACCGACGTGGTGATCTTCGATGTGCTCGGTGATGTGGTCTGCGGTGGCTTTGCGGCGCCCCTGCAACATGCCCATTACTGCCTGATTGTGACGGCCAATGATTTTGATTCCATCTTCGCGATGAATCGCATCATTGCAGCCATTCAAGCCAAAGCCAAAAACTACAAAGTCCGCCTCGGGGGCGTCGTGGCCAACCGCAGCAAGGATACAGATCAAATCGATAAATTCAATGAGCGGGTGGGGATGAAAACCATGGCGCACTTCCGCGATGTGGATGCCATCCGTCGTTCCCGTCTGAAAAAGTGCACCGTCTTTGAAATGGAGGACAGTCCGGAAGTGGAGGCTGTGCAACAGGAATATCTCAACCTCGCCCGCACCATGCTGGAAGATGTTCAGCCCCTGGAGGCGGAATCACTGAAAGACAGAGAAATTTTTGACCTGCTTGGCTTTGACTAACCCGAGCGCCTGTTCAAGCAGGCTCTCCCTTGATCAAACATCCCTGCGGCTGAACGTGTCGCAGCTGTTGATATCGCCTGAGCGCAGTCCTGTGGCGAACCAGCGTTGCCGCTGGGCGGCGCTGCCATGGGTAAATGAATCTGGCCTCACCCTGCCGGTGCTTTGTCGCTGCAGGGTGTCATCGCCGATGCGTGCAGCAGCGTTCATCGTCTCCTCGATGTCGCCCTCCTCCAAGGTGCGGCGTTGTTTGGCCGTGTTGTGGGCCCACACCCCCGCCAAGCAGTCGGCTTGCAGCTCCAATCGCACCGACAGTTGGTTGGCCTGTGCCTCCGGCAAGCGTTGTTTCATTTGCGTCACCTTTTGCTCGATGCCGAGCTGCTGTTGCACGTGGTGGCCAACTTCGTGGGCGATCACATAGGCCTGGGCAAAATCTCCCGGAGCCCCCAGTTGTTGCCTCAGTTGCCGGTAGAAGTTGAGATCGATATACACCTTCTGATCCCGCGGGCAATAGAAGGGCCCCATCGCGCCTGAGGCTTGACCGCAGGCGGAGGCCACCACCCCGTCAAAGATGACCAGGGTGGGCGGCCGGTAGTTTCGGCCCACCTGGCGAAATTCCTTCTCCCAGGTGTCTTCCGTGTCGGCGAGCACCACCGAGACGAAATCCGCCAGTTGGTTCTCCGCCGCCGTGGGGGGCCGGGGCCGGCTGGCTGTTGTTCCGCCCATCGGCCCGCCCCCACTGCTCATCTGCTGTAGCACCACCATCGGATCCCCTCCCAACAGGCCCACCACCACCGCCAGCAGGAGGCCACCCAAGCCGATGCCTCCTGCCGCGACCACCGGCCCTGGCCGGCCCCGGCGGTCTTCCACGTTGTCGCTGCGGCGACCGTCACTCCAGCGCATCGTTTTGATCCGGCTCAGATTTCAGCGGCGGCGCGTTCCACCAACCGCCTTGCCACCGCCTGCACCCCGGTGTGTTGATAGGTGTCGGTGAAGGCATCGAGGAAGATGGCCAGTTGCTGGAAGCCACCTTGCCAAGGGCCCAAGGTGGTTTCCAGGGCCCGAACGGCCCGCTGGCTCGTCAGGCCGAGTTGGCCCACAAACCCTCCGGCCCAGTCCAGCCACGTGTCTACTCCGCGCCGCAGGAAGTTGAGATGGGCTTCATCCCCCCGGCCGGGAATCATCGCCGCCATGCCGGTGTAGGCCGGCAACTGGCGCAGCTCATGGCTGCCCACCCGGCCCAGGAGACCGTCCATGCGCTCCAGGGCCTGATCGCCCAAGGGGAGCAAGGCGTCAAAGCACACCAGCGCGGCCATGCGCACCTTGGCTTCGCCCGCGTATTCATTGAGGGAGGCGCGGAAATCGGAGAAGCTGTTGCCAGGCAGCCCATTCACCTGGGTGAAGGCCAACATCTCCGAGGCCACCTTCAGGCTGAGATCCGCGGCCTGAAGGGTGTCGCTGGGCGGGGTGAGATTGGCCAGGCGCTTCACCAGGGGCAGCCCGCCGGTGACATTGGCAAGCACCCGCAGCCCACCAGCGGCTTTTTGCGAGCGGTTCACCGCGTCATAGAGGCTCATCGCCCGGGTGTATCCCTCATGGCGGGCACGGCTCAGCTGATCTGCCCGTCCACGCACCTCCCGAATCAATTCCGGATCGCTGCTTCCAAGCACATCGCTGATCAGCTCCTCGGCGCTGGTGACGTTGCGCCACCCCCCGGGCACCAGGGTGCTGATTCCCCGCAAGGAGAGAACGGTGAGATTGCGACGAGGCAGGCGCTCAAGGCGCTCAAGAACGGTGGCGCTCATGCGGCGGGCTCCAGGACGGCGGACTTGGCGGCAGGGGCGGTTTGAGCCGCCTGTTTTTGGCGCTGGGGAAGCGGCAGTTTGAGGGGTGCGCCCTTGCCGGCGGGGAGCGCACGGGGTTCGCGCGAGGCCTTCGGTTTGAGGGCAGCGAGGCCCTTCAGATCAAAGGCATTGAGCAGATCGTGGCGATCGTCCGGGGTGAGACCAGCGCCTTGGCCGATCACCTTCACCTGGAAACGATCGGCGACCAGCAGGGCACTGGACTGGCTTCCCTGGTCGACCAGGGGCCAGCTTTGCAATTCGAGCTTGGCGTCGCTGAATTTGGCTCGGGAGGTGGGGGAGGTGAGCACGTCGGAGATCGAGAGCAGCGCCTTCGTTGTCTCGCCTTCCTTCAGCCGAGCCTGGCTAAACCCACGCTTCTCTTGGGTGAAGATCAGCTGCTCCCCGGGGTGCGGTTTGGGGAAGAGGGGGTTGAAGGCAGGGCCATTCACCACCAAACGGGTGGAGATGTCGCCCACCGTGCCCCCGGGCAACCAGGAGCGGAAGGGCAGATAGAGGAACGCGCCGATGAGCAGGCCAGCGACAAGCAGCAGACCGAGCACCCAGCGCAGGGTGCGGGACATGGAGGGGAGCGTGCAGCTGTATGTGTGTTAGCAAGGCTGCGCCGTTTTGCCCGGAGATCCCCCCAATTTGAGGATGTTCAAAGATCGACCAGTTTCAGCGACAGATCCCATAGGCGCTCTGCGGTGACTGGGTTGCTGGCCTTGTCTGAGAGCTCCTGACGAAATTGTTGCCCATCCTTGCGCTGCCGGTTTCCCCAACTCCAGTGCACCCCGGACATGGCAAAGGCGGGCTCTGTCACCACATCGGCCACCCGCTGCCCCGCCAGGGCCTGGCTGACGTACCCCCCGGTGATCGTTTTTTGAAACCAGGGGAAAATCGTTTGGAATGCTTTGGGCGTGTTGCGAAACAGCGGCGTATCGGCCACACAGCCGGGATAGAGCGAGGTGAAGATGATCCCCGTGCGCTGATGGAGCCGGCGATGCAGCTCCTGGGTTGTGATCATGTTGCAGAGCTTGCTGTCCTTGTAGGCCTTGCCAGGTTTGAAGGGTTGCCCGTCGGCCATGCTGATTGGCGCCTTGAATCCAGCCGCAAATCCCGCCAAATCCCCCAGATCGGCTGGGGCGGGGATCGGAATCTTTCCGCCCAGCTCCTTGGAGTTGGCCGTCACGGTTCCGAGCACCACGAGCCGGCGAGATGGATGGCTTGAGCGCTCCAGATCAGGCAGCAACAGTTGGATCAGCAAGAAGTGGCCGAGGTGGTTGGTGGCCATGGAGAGCTCGTAACCTTGCGGCGACCGCATCGGCTGCTTGAGCCGTGGCAAATACACCGCGGCATTGATCACGAGTGCATCGAGGCGCCGACCCGTGGCATGAAAATCAGCCACCAGTTGGCGCACGCTCTGCAAATCGCCCAGGTCAACCTGCAGGTGGGTGATGGAGCTGTCGGAGATGGCCAGGGCTGCTTGGGCCCGTCGTGCCTTGAGCGGGTCGCGGCAGGCCATCACCACATGCCAGCCTCGATCTGCCAAGGCTTTGCTGGCAAAAAGGCCCACCCCCGATGAGGCTCCTGTGATCAGAACAGTGCCAGGCACAGGCTCAGGAACGCTGCCGACGCCTTGGGGGCTGCTCATGGACAAAGCAAAGCTGGAGATTTCGGAGCCCAACCTACGGGTCAGACCCCCTCAATCGCCTCTCCTAAGGACGCTTCGCTGGCGAGTCTGGGCGTTGCATGGCAAGGGCGGGCCGATCTTGAAGAGGATCTGATGATTGCCAGACCACTCGCAGCCGGTTCGGAGCGATCCACTGGCTCTGCTCGCGGATGAGCTTTTGCTCCCCGGCCACCATGAACAGTTGATCAAAGCGATCGCGAGCTTTGGCCAGTTGGGCCTTCTCGATTTCGAGAACGGCAGCCAGCTCCCCCTGCCGATCCATCCGCTCTTGATAGGCCCCTGCAAGGCGGCAGAGGCTCACTCCGGCCATCACCACCAGCCCTAACTTCACGGTTAGGCCGATCAGGCTGCACACCAGCTCGCGCTTCTCCTCGTTCAGGGAGAGGGCCTCTGCTCCTGAGGAGATGACCATCTGCACAGGCCGGGAGGGCCCATCAGACATGGGTTTGACCTGCTGCTCCCCGCCGATGACCCCGGAAACCGCCGCCAACATCCTTCCAGAACGCTTGGCTCCACCAGCTGAGCGGCTGTTGGAACGCCGGCCAGGCGGATTGCGAGGGGCGTTGGAACGGGAGTTGGAGCGGGAGTTGGAGTTGGCGCTACGGGGTGGGGAGGAGGGCACCGTTGCAACGATCAATAGGTCCCGCTTTTAGCGTCAGAACAGGCCTTTGCCAAGGCCCCGAGCCTCAAGCCTTGAAGAGGCTGAAACTCAAACGCACGGCCAGCACACCCGCGTGGGCGGCCACCACCAGAGCGATCAGGATTTCCGTCTGGGTCAGCATGGTTGGCGAGAGGAGAACCGACCCATTCTTCGCCGTCAGCCCGCTACGGTCCAGCTCTAACGCAGGCCCTGTCACAGCTCTTGATGGCCCACCCAGCTGCTGTCGTCACCGTGACCGCCGAGCAGATCCAGGGGCTCGACCTCTCCCCTTTGGCAGTCCTTTCCGCCTTGCCGTTGGAGCGGTTGCTTCCCCTTTCCGGGCAGGTGGAGCTTCAGCTTCAATGGTCGAGCGCGCCTGACGATCCACGGGAACTCTCCGAGATTGCGGAGGTTCGGCTTTGGGCCCTCCGGGCTGACGCAGAGATGCCTTGGCTGCCTCTGCTGCTCGAGCGGGCAAATGGCACCCTGGTGCGCCATGTGGCCCTGTTGCTCCCCCACCGTTTCAGCCGCAACGAGGGTCTCCAGTTTGCCCCCGACAGCCTGGAACTCTGGATCAGCCATAGGTTGTTCCAGCTGGATGCTCTTGCGCGAGCGGCGGGGCTCGACTGCCGCCAGGGCCTGGGACAGATGGCAGCGGTGCTCGGCTACGAGCTCGATCCCAGCTTCTGGGCCTTTGCGCCCCGGGCCTGAGCCATGCTGCCCAGCTGCTTGCGGTGCCTCCCTTCCTGCACCCTTCCAGGCACGTGGCAAATGGCCATGGATGCCTGGCTTTTGGATCAGGTTGTGGCGGGCAGGCGTGAGGGGCCCCTGCTTCGCTTTTATCGCTGGAGCAGGCCAACGCTCTCTCTGGGAAAACATCAGCGCGTCGTCGATCCCCGTTGGCGGCGTCTTGTGGCGGCTGGCAGGCTTGAGATGGTGCGCCGTCCCAGTGGCGGATCCGCTGTCCTGCACGGCGGTGATCTCACCTACGCCCTGATCTGGCCCGATCCCCCCCGCCAGCGTCGCGAGGCGTATCGCCTGAGTTGCCGATGGCTTCAGGAGGCTTTCGCGGCCATGGATCTGCCCCTGCGGTTGGGGGAGACGCCCTGTCGTTCGGATCAGGCCCACTGCTTTGCCAGCAGCACAGCCGCCGATCTGGTGCACGCCAGCGGCCAAAAACGCATTGGCAGCGCACAGTTGTGGCGAGGGCGCTCCCTGTTGCAACACGGCAGTGTGGCCCTTGCCCTCGATGCCGGCCTCTGGGAAGCCGTGTTCGCAGAACCAGCCCCATGCCTCCCCTCCCTGCCGCTCTCGGGGGAGTCATTGGAGGCCCATCTCCTGGCTTTTGCCCAGCGCTGGTTCCCCTACGGCACTGGAAACGAGGCTGCTGGTCTCGCAGCTGTGCGGAGTGAGGGCCTCCAGGGTTGGGAGTGGTCAGAGATCGCCGCCAACCTCGTCCGCTATGAGTTGGGAGATTTGGCGGAAGAGAGTTCCGAACTGTCGGCCATGGCTCGCGCCAGTGGTTCGAGAGCCAGCCCCAGGGGATAGGAGTTTTGCTGTCGCGCCCTTGTCAACAGGGGTTCGGGAATCCTTACCCCGAGCCTGGCCAACACGGCTTCTCCTAAATCCGGGCGCTCGATGGTGCCGTTAGGCAAACCCGCAGCTCCCAGCACCAGGAGCCGGGGCGCCTCGTTGAGGCCAAGCACCGCTTGCCAGAGGGGGGCATCCTCCCGGATCGAAGGGAGGCTGCTCAGGGGTTGCATGTGATCTGCCACCCTGTCGCTATCCCAGCGTTGGATCGGCAACTCATGGAGGGGCGTCTCATCAATCACCCCGCGCCAACGCCCTTGATCACACACCAACAACCAATCAGGAGGCCCAGCCCCCTCTGCTGTTGCACTTGCGATGGGGGAGGAGCTGGAGGGTGGATTCAAACGAATCTGGCTCACCCTGCGGAGGCTGTCGCTGGCTTCGAGCACGCGAAAGCGGCGTTTGGCCACCTCTTGAACCCTCATCTCCCCGAGCAGACGTTGCAGGATCATGCGCTGTTGTTCAGCCCGTGAAGCACCCAGGCCGAGCCAGCCAAACAGAAACAACCAAAGCCCAAAACCATTGCGCTGGAGGATCAGCGTCACTCCCAATCCCAGGGCCAACAGGGAGAGAAAGCGGCCCATCCCATTGGCCACCTCGATGCCTCGCCGCTGGCTGCCGGTGACCTGCCAAATCAGTGCCTTCAAAATGCGCCCCCCATCCAGGGGAAGGCCTGGCAGAAGGTTGAACAGGGCGAGCATCAGATTGAGCCCCCCCAGCATTTCCACCATCGCTCCAAAGGCTGGGAGCAGATGCGCCGCTTGGTGTTGGCTGCCCAAGAGAGCCACCCCGATCACCAGGCTCACCGCTGGTCCAGCGGCTGCCATCAAAAATTCCCCCCGCGCTGTGCGGCACTCCGATTCGGTTTGGGCAACGCCGCCCAGGAAAAACAGCGTGATGCTGTGCACCTTCACTCCTTGGTGCATCGCCACGAAGGAATGACCGAGCTCGTGCAGCACGACTGACACAAAGAGGAGCAAGGCCGAGGCCAGCGACATCGCCAAGAGCATTCCCCCCTGCACGGCTGGGCCCAAAGATGTTTGATAGCCCCTCGCAAAAATGAATGTGAGCAGAGCCAACACCACAAACCAGGTGGGATGAAGGCGCAGGGAAATGCCACGAATCCGCATGAGCTCCCAGCCTTCACCCACAGCCTGATCCGCAAAAAAAGCATTGAGCCAATCTTAGAAAGGACCCAGCCAGCAGATGTTCGGCCGTGCCCGAATCCTCCTTTTCTCCACTGCCCGCAGCTGCAGAGCGCATCCGGCTCAAGATCTGTGGCTTGCGAGAGCCAGACCAGGCGGCGGCCATCGCCGCCATGGGGGTGGATGCCATCGGCGTGGTGGCCGTGCAGGGATCTCCCCGCTTCCTGCCCGAGGTGCGGCGTTCGCCGCTCTTTGCGGCGGCCCGATCCAGCCATCCCGGCTGTTTTGGGGTGTTGGTGGTGGCCGATCCTGCCGACGCTGAGCTGCCCGCCCTTGCGGCCGGCAACGGTCATCAAGTGGTTCAGCTCCATGGCGACGAGACCGTGGAGCGATGTCATCAATTGCGCCGGACCCTTGGGCCGGAGGTGGGGCTGTGGAAAGCCCTGCGCATCCGCTCGCAGGAGGATCTCCACCGCTGTGGGGCCTATGGCGAAGCTGTGGATGCCTTGCTCTTGGATGCCTGGGTGCCTGGCCAACTGGGCGGGACCGGTTGTCCCATCCCTTTGGATTGGTTGGAGGGGTTTGCCCCCAATGTCCCCTGGTGGCTGGCCGGAGGGATTAGCCCCGAAACGGTGGCGGGAGTGCTCCAGAGGGTGCATCCCTACGGTTTGGATGCCTCCAGCGGGGTGGAACGTGAGCCGGGCTGCAAAGATTTGCAGCGCGTGCGGACATTGCTGGAACGGATGGGGGCCGTTCAGCAAGTGGCTTCTACAGGCTCGCTCTAAGAGAGCAGGGATTCCTGCTGTTTCACCAGTTCAAAAAACTCCTGTTTGAGGCTGGGATCCACACGGAAATCCCCGCGAACAACAGAGTTCATCATGCTGGTTTGCAACTCCTTAACACCACGCCATTTCATGCAGTAATGCTGGGCCTTCACAAGAATTGCCAGCCCTTTGGGTTGGCAAAGACGCTCGATTTCATCCGCAAGAATGATCACAGCCTCCTCTTGTATGTGGGGTCTGGAGAAGACCCAATCGGCCACCCTGGAGAATTTGGAGAGCCCGATGACTCGCTCGCCGGGTTTGATGCCAATCCAGCAGTTGCCGAGAATGGGCACGAGATGGTGCGAGCAAGCTGATCGCACGGTAATCGGCCCAACAGTATAAATCTCGTCGAGGTTTTTGACGTTTGGAAAACTTGCTATTTTCGGTTGTTCGTTGTAGCGACCCTTAAACACTTCTTGGATGTACATGCGAGCTACGCGTTCGGCTGTTTCCTCGGTGTTGTGATCATTGTCGATGTCGATCACAAGGCTGCGCAAAAGGTCTCGCACCTTGCCGCTGACCTCGTTCTCCAGCTCCTCTAGGTCTCCTTCATGGAGATAGGGAGCAATGTTGTCATTGGCGAAATAGGGTGCCTGCGCATTGAGGAGGCGCTGGCGGATGCGCTCACTCACGGGAAGCGATGTAGCTTCTCCCGTTGAGAGAGGCCTGGAGCTGTAGCGGGGTGGGAGGGTGGAGGTCATAGGAGGGAGTCAGAAAGCACCGACAGCTGGCATGAGAGTGAGGTCCTCCACCACCTGGTGATGGGGCTGTTCGGCGAGAAAAAGCAGGGTTCGGGCCACCTGATCGGCTAAAAGCATCGCACGGCGATCGAAGGAGCTTTGAACGGTTTCACTATCCCAAAGGGGTGTATTCACCGAACCAAGAGTGAGGGTGCTCACCCGAATGCCATGGCTGCGCTCCTCTTCGGCCAAACAGCGGCTGAAACTGGCCAGGGCCGCTTTGCTGACGCAATACGCACCCCAGTCAGGGAATGCATGGCGAGCGGCGTGGCTGCTCACGTTCACGATCAACCCACCCCCTGCCTTGCGCAACAGAGGCAGCAAAGCTTGGCAGATCTGGAAGATGCTTGTGAGATTCAGCTGCAACAACCACTGCCATCGCTCCAAGGGCATGGCAGACAGGGAGCCAGTCCAGGCTGCTCCAGCGTTGTTGATCACCACCGAAGGCACCAGGCCTCGGGAGCAGAGCTCCTCCAAGCCAGGAGCGATGGCCTCTGGATCGGCCAGATCCAGGCTCGCCGTTTCCACGCGGGAGGTGGTGGAGCGGAGGCGATCGGCAAGGGATTCGAACTCTGCTGAGGGTCGAGCGACCAGCAAGAGGTCGTGCCCCGCCGAAGCGAAGGCCTGGGCTGCAGCGGCCCCGATTCCTCGGGATGCACCCGTAATGAGAACGGCGCTCAAAAACGTTAAAAAATGCTTATGAAGCCTAAAGGGCCTGCAGCGCTTCTGGGGTGGAACTCTCCAGAAACCGGCCGATCCTGCGGTACTTCGCGTATCGCTGCTCGCGCAGGTCGTCGACGCTCAGGGCGAGGAGCTCGTTGAGTTGAGCTAACAGAGCGGCCTTGAGCGTCTCCGCGGCCTCCAGCGGAGCCCAGTGGTTGCCGCCAGAGGGCTCTGGCAAGACCAGGTCCACCACCTCCAGCCGTTGCAGATCACTGGCGGTGATGCGCAGAGCCTCGGCCGCTTCTGGAGCCTTAGCAGCATCTCTCCACAGAATCGAGGCGCAGGCCTCAGGGCTGGCCACCGTGTACACGCTGTGCTCAAACATCAAGAGCCGATCGGCGACGCCAATCCCCAACGCACCTCCGGAACCGCCCTCACCGATCACCGTGGCCAGGATCGGCACGCCCAGCCCAAACATCTCGCGCAGATTGAAGGCGATCGCTTCTCCTTGTCCCTGCTCTTCAGCGAGCACACCCGCGTAGGCCCCTGGCGTGTCGATGAAACTGAGAATGGGCAGGTTGAAGCGGTCGGCGTGCTCCATCAGGCGCATGGCCTTGCGATAGCCCCCTGGAGAGGCCATGCCGAAGTTGCGGGCCACATTTTCCTTGGTATCTCTGCCTTTCTGGTGCCCCAACAACACCACGGGTTGGTCGCCGATCTGGCCAATGCCGCCAACCAGGGCTCGATCATCGCTGCCGCGACGATCCCCGTGCAGTTCATACCAGGAATCGGTGATCAACTGGATGTAATCCAGAGTGCTGGGCCGTTGGGGATGGCGGGCGACCTGGATTTTTTGGGCGGGGGACAGTGAGCGAAAGATCTCTTCCCTTCGCCGGCTGGCCAGCGTCTCCAGCTGCAGCAGCTGTTGGCTCACATCCACTTCCGAATCGCGGGCCAGCTGGCGGATCTGCTCGATTTGTTCCTCGAGTTCGATCAAAGGTTTTTCGAAGTCGAGAAGGGCTCGGCGGGCCATGGGCAGCAAGCGGGGCGGAAAGCCTTTCGGAGGCCTGAGCCTCCATGGTGGCGGTGCGCCAGGTTAGGCCAGCGATTCGCAGCGCCTCAGGGCTGGCAGCGCAGCACGCGCAGCTCCCCATCCCTGCAGGGAAGCACATTCAGCCGACGGGGGCGCAGGCGAATCAGGTAGAACCCGGCATGGGGGAAGACTGGGGTGAGGGTCTCCCCAGCGCCCAACACACAGGAGTGCACAGGCAGGCTGGCTCGGTTGTAAACGCTTAAAAACAGGCGAAAGTCGTCGTGGAGCCTGGCAGCCACTTGGATCTTCAGGGCTCTGCCCGCAGGAAACCAGTCGTAGCGAAACGTGGTGAAGGGATCCCCCACCGGCAGATACTCCCTGCGCACCCATGGTTGCGGCAGCCAGCGGCGCAGCCGAAGCATGGGGTACACGTAATGGTGGAGGGCGCGAAAATAAAGGTTGGTGCGACTCGCCAGTGAGCCATACACCGCATTCAGCCCCTGGGGCACTGCCTCGGCAAGCACACTGTCCGTCGTGGCATCATCCAGGCGCACCGCCGGCATGACCGCCTGGTCTTGAAGGTCGTAGTAGCGCACGCCCAGGCAATAACGACCCTTCGGCAGTGAGAGAACCGTCCAACCTTGCGCAGGGGTGGGCTCCAGGGATCCAATCTCTTGCCAGGTTTGAAAATCGGGATAGCGATAAATCACGATCGACCAGGCCCCTGCACTCTTGTTGGCCTGATCTGTCGCCACGGCGAGCTGGTGATCCACGCTCAAGGGCCCGAGGGTTCCGATCGAGGCATGGGTGTTCCAGCGGGGGCCTTTGGTGAGCAGCACGGGCAAACTCACCGGCAGGCTCAAGGTCTCCTCAGAGAGGAGCCGCCATGCTTGCGAGCGATCGGCCTGGCGATCCAGATACCGCTGGTAGAGACGGGAGATCAGGGCCTTGTTGAGGTGGAAAAACCCCCAAGACACCACGGCAAGGGGGACGTCCCAGAGAAGATCAAGGCTGAGATCCTTGGGTTCAAGATGGCTTGTGCTCACAGCTTTGGCGCGCAATTCACAGCTTCGAGCACGGCAGCGCTGAGCTCCCCGGGCACGTCCACCAACAGGTTGTGCCCCCCTGCCAGCAGGCGTTTGTGGGATCTGGGCAGGGCAGCTTGAAGGGCCTCCAGATCCTCCGGACGGTTGAAGCCGCTGGCGTCTCCCTGAATCAACGTGATCGGGCAGCTCAGTTCACTGAGCAGCTGAAGGTAGGCCTCACGGTTGAGGGGGCCGCCTTGCATGGTCAAGCTCATGCGGGTTTGCAACATCGGATCCCACCGCCAGATCAGGCCATCGCCCTCGGGTTTGGTGGCCCGCTCAGCGAGTCGATCGGCAAACCCGGCTGAGAGGGCTGGCAGGGCGCGGCGCAGACGCTCGCTCGCTGCCCCCAGCGTGGGCATCGGCGTGTGTCGAGGGGGGGCCAGGGCGTAGTCGACCATGGTGTGGATCGCTTCCCGCAGGTTGGTTTGGCTGGATGGGGCGGGCAGGATCGGTTCGATCAAGATGAGCTGCTTCACCAGCGAAGCCCGGAGGCTGGCCAGGCCGCTCGCCACGATGGTGCCAAGCGAGTGGCCGATCAACAGCAGCGGCCTATCGGTGAGCTGATCCATCAAGCCCACGGCGTCGGTGATGAAATCAAGGATCTGGTAGGAGCCCCCCGCACCCACATGGTCGGAGCGGCCATGGCCACGAAGATCGGGGGCGATCACCCGGAAGCCTGCCTCCGCCAGCGGCACGGCCACCGGCTCCCAGATCAGCCCCTGGTCGAGCACCCCGTGCCAACAGAGCACCGCTGGACCGTCGCTGGGGCCCCACTCGCAGCGGCTGAGTCGCAGACCTTGCAGATCGAGCACCTCTTCACGCCGCTGGGTGTCTCGCCGGCCGCTAGGGGCGGGCTGGGCATGGCTGAGGCTTGCCGTTGGAGCCGGCAAGCTGTAACCCAATGATTCGGCCAAGCGCACGGTTTCCGCTTCCAGAGGCCGCGGCAGGTTGGCGGTTTGCCAAGAAGCCGCCAGGGAGGCATCGATCGCTTGATGCTTGTTGAAGTTGGGATCCCCCACCGACAGCGACTGGCGATGGAGCCCGTCGGTGAGCCGCTTGCCCTCGTAAGGAGCCAACAGGGCTGGATGGAAGGGAAGGCCGAGAAAGGCGCAGAGGTTGTGGAGGATCGCCTCTGGTTGGCTCACCAGATCTTCATAGGCGATCCTGTGCACCCGCTCCGGGCCGATCTCCCGTGCCAGTGCCAACACGTTGCGGTTGGAGTCTCGCCAAACCACTTCGGCCAATTGATAGGGATCCCCCTGCGCCACGCCAAAGAGCTGCTCCATGCGCAGATCCACAAAGGAACGAATCACGGCATGGGGGTGACGCACCAAGTGAATGAACTTCGCTTGGTCGAAGAGCTCCTCCGCTTCGCGCAACGTCGCCAGGTCGAGGGCATAGGTCGGAGATTTATCCACCAGCAGCCGCTCTCCAGCCAGGGACTGAAGCTCGGCATACACCCTGGCGATGGGGAGGTCCTCCCCCTCCCAGTTCTGCAGGAGGGCCTTGCTTTGAGTGGCGTCGAGCCCCCCCAGCTCCATCAGCGCCCGCTCCAATCCTTCACCCAGGTGGGAATCGGCCAGAGCCTGCTTGCGCTCGGCCATCGAGGCGAAGGGCAGCAGGTGGAGTTCTGGAGGGGAAAACAGCTGGGGATGGCCCGCCAACATCACGCGCAGCAGCGTGGATCCGGCCCGGGGGGAGGAGAGAACGAACAGCGCGGGGGGCAGTTTCGGGGTACCAGGGCTGGATCGCGTTCGGCTGGTGGACGAGCGGAAGCGCAGGGCAGCGGGCAACTCCAGCGTGGTGGTTTTGCTGGGGGAGGGCATCACGCCGCCATCCCTGGCTGTGAACACCTCCGCCAAATAGGTGGCCAGGGAGCCGATGCGGGGATGGGCGTAGAGCTCCCTTGGATAGATCATCAAGCCCAGATCCTTTTGAATCTGTGTGAGCGCATCCATCACCATCAAGGAATCGGCCCCGGTCTCGAGCAGGTGGAGATCGGGGCCGATCTGCTCAGCCTTGAGCCCGAGCAGCCCGGCCAGGGTGGTTTGCAAATAGAGCAGCAGGCGCTCCGCTCGGGCCCCGGGGGCGGTGGCGCGCAGCTGTCCCTGCAGCGCTGACCCATGGCGTTCATCGGAGCCAACGCTCGAGCCGGGAAGAAGGGCGAGGAACGCCTCTTGGGGCCGGCCGGCCATCGCCCTTTGCAGGGTGTCCAGCTGGATGCAAGCCACCCCAACAACCGCAGGCGGGGGCGCAAGCTGGCCTCCGGCTGGCTCCGGCTCGGCGCGGAAGAGGGGTGCAAGCACCTCCAGATAGGCCGAGGCTGGCAGCGGTTCGATGCCGTAGGACTGCAGGGAGCGGCCCGAACGCATCAGCGCACGCTCTGCCATCCCGCCTCCGCTCCAGGGCCCCCAGTTCAAACTGATCGCGGCAAGGCCCTGCGCCCTGCGCTGACGGGCCAGGGCATCCAGGGCTGCGTTGGCTGCCCCGTAGGCGCTTTGGCCAGGTGAACCCAGCAGGGCGGCGAGGGAGGAGTAGAGGAGGAAGACATCCACTGGGTGGACCTGGCTCAGGCGATGGAGATGCCAGGCCCCCCACACCTTGGGCCGCTGCACCCGCTCCCAGGCGCTGGCCTCCACCCCGATGATGGCTGCATCCTCCAATACCCCGGCGGCATGCACGATGCCCCGCAGTGGCAGGCCAGAGGATGTGATGGCTTCCGACAGCTGAGCCACGGCTGCGGACTCTGCGATGTCTGCCTGGAGCACCAGGATCCGGGCACCCTGTTCCCGCCATCTGAGGAGTTGGGCCTCCGCCCGGGCAGAGGGGGGCTGACGGCCAACAAGGATCAGGGATGGCACCCCTTGCGCCAGGAGCCAGCCCGCTGTTTCCAAGCCGAGGGCGCCCAGCCCCCCTGAGATCAGCACATGCCCGTCCAGACGACAAGGGGAGGCGGTCAAGCCGTCCTTCGGCTGGAGTCGCTCCAGGCGGCACACCTGTCGTTGACCCGACTGGAAGCGCACGTGCATCTCCATGGGCCGTGCAGCGGCGGGATTGCGCCAGGCTTCAGCAAGCTCGGCGAGCAGCTGCGTCATGGTGGTTGCAGCGTCGAGGGTGGGGAACTCCAGCCAGCCTCCCCAGAGCTCGGGATGTTCCAGCGCCAGGCAGCGGGCAAAGCCCTGGATCTGCCCCTCTTCCATCCGGGTGGTGAGATCGGAGCCATCCCCCCTGGTGGGGGTGCTCAGCCACCAGAGACGGGGGGGGAGATGGGGGTGCCAGTCTCTCTTGAGAAGGGTTTGGGCCAGCAGGGGTTGGCGCAGGGATCGATGCAGCGACAACGGGCTGTTGTTGTCGCCTGCCTGAGTCACCACCTGGAGGATCCCCAGCAGCGGGGGCGCGTCAGCCAGGGCATCGAGGAGCTGCGGCCAGTGCTCTGGCTTGCAGGGATCGAGTTGCCAGTGGCGGGGGTGCACCTCCTGACAGTGGCTGTGCTCCTCAATCCAGCAACAGATTTGGCCGGCGGGCAGGGCCTGCAGGAAGCGCTCGTAGATCGGCCTCGGGCCGATGAACAGCCATTGGCCCTCAAGCGTCTCCACGCTGGACTGGGAGACAGGAAGAGGCAGGGGCCTCCAATCGCTGTGGAACAACTCCGGCAGGGCAGGGCCGCCTGGGATGCGGGGTGCGGCGCTCAGCTCGGCAGCCTCCGGCTCCGTGGCTGCAGCGGGCAACCAAAAGCGCCTGTGCTGCCAGGGGGTGGTGGGCAGGGGAAGGCGGCGTCGCTGGAAGGGCCCATCAAAACCAGCCCAGTCGATCGGGGCTCCGAGTCGGTGAAGAGCGGCCAGGCTCTCCAACATCTGGTGGGTGTCGGAGCGGCCTGGCCGCAGGCTGGGCAGCCAGCTGGCTTGCGGATCCACCCCGCCGCTGCGGGCCATCTCGATCAGTGTGGGTTTCGGGCCGATTTCCAGGTAGCCCTGCACACCCTGCGCACGCAGGGCCTCCAGGCCGCGGCCGTAGAGCACCGGCGCACAGATGTGACGACACCAGTACTCCGGGTCGGCCATGGCAGCGCCAATCGGCGCATGGGTGATGTTGGAAACGATCGGGATCTTGGGCTCTCTGTAGCGAATCGCGGCGGCCAGCTTCCGGAAGTCAGCCAGCATCGGTTCCATCAAGGGAGAGTGGAAGGCGTGGGAGACCCGCAGCCTCTTTGCTCCGATGCCACGGGCGGAGAGGGTTGGCTCCAGGGCGGCGATGGCCTTGAGCGACCCTGCGATCACCACGTTGCCCGAGCCATTATCCGCTGCGATGACCAAAGGAGAGGTCTGTTCAACCAGAAGGGCCTCCACGGTGGCTGCATCTGTGAACAGGGCGAGCATGCCCCCTCCTGCGGGGAGGGCTTCCATCAGCCGACTGCGGTCGGCGATCAACCGCACTCCATCCTCGAGATCGAACACCCCAGCGATGCAGGCTGCAGCCACCTCCCCCACGCTGTGGCCCAACAGCCAGTCGGGCTGCACACCCCAACTCATCCAGAGCCGCGCCAGGGCGACCTCCAGGGCAAAGAGCAGCGGTTGGGTGATGCCGGTTTGCTCAAACATGGCGCTCAACGCCGGTTCCGTCGGATCGGATTCGGGGCGATGGTCCAAGATCCGCCGCAGCGTCCAGCCCTCCGGCAACACCTGGAGGCTCCTGAGGAGGTGATCACAGTCGTTGATCACCTCCCGGAACACGGGCTGGGTCGCCAGGAGTTCGCCGCCCATGCCCGGATATTGCGATCCCTGGCCGGTGAAGAGAAACGCCAGGGTGGGCGTCGCGGTCACCTGTCCGGTGGGAAGCCGATGGCTGCCCAGGGCGTCTTCCAGGTCCGAGGCGTCGCTGCCCACCCAGGTGGCTCGGTGGGGCAGGTGGCTGCGGCCCAGGTTGGCGCTGTAGCAGAGATCGGCCAAAGCCAGTGGCGGAGTGCTGGAGGAGAGAAGGGCTGCGTAGCGGCTCTGCAGCTCCTTCAGGGCTCCCGGGCTCTGGGCTGAAAGGGTCAGCAGATGCTCGGGCCTGTCCTGGCTGGCAGGGGCCTCAGGCGGCTTGCTGGGAGGGGGCGCTGCCACGATGAGGTGGGCGTTGGTTCCGCCAAAGCCAAAAGAGCTCACGCCTGCAAAGCGGTGCGTCCCCTGCCAAGCCTGCAGGGCGGTGTTGATGGCGAAGGGTTTGCCCTCCAGGTCCATCAACGGATTCAGGGTGCGGAGATGGGGATGGGGCGGCAGGGCGCCATGCTCCATGCAGAGCAACACCTTGATCAGTCCGGCGATGCCAGCCGCCGCTTCGAGATGGCCAAGATTGGCCTTGAGGGAACCCACCCAGCAGGTCTGATCCGCCTCTCGGCCCTGGCCGAGCACCCGGCAGAGGGCATTCACTTCAATCGGATCGCCAAGCGAGGTGCCGGTGCCATGGGCCTCCACATAACTCACGTCGGCCGCGGCAACCCCCGAGCGCTCCAGGGCCTCCCGCACCACGCTCCGCTGGGCAAGGCCGCTCGGTGCGGTGAGGCCATTGCTGCGCCCATCTTGGTTGAGAGCAGATCCACAAATCACCCCCCACACCTTGTCCCCGTCGCGGCGGGCATCGGCGAGTCGCTTCAACAGCACCACGCCGCAGCCTTCGGCGCGGACGTAGCCATCTGCATCGGCATCAAAGGTTTTGCAACGGCCGTCGGCCGCGAGCATCCCGGCCTGTTGGAAGGTGTCGGTGAGGGCCGGGGCCAGCAACAGGTTGACCCCCGCGGCGATCGCCTGGCTGCATTCCCCTCGCTGAAGGCTGCACATGGCTTGATGCACGGCCACCAAGGAGGAGGAACAAGCCGTATCGACCGCCAGGGAGGGCCCGCGCAGATCGAGCAGATAAGACAAGCGATTGGCCGCGATGCTGTGGGCGTTGCCAGTGCCCCAGTAGACGCTGGCTGCCCCTTTGAGCTGGCCGTAGTCATTGCTGCTGATGCCCACAAACACTCCGGCGCTGCTGCCAGCCCAGCGATCCGGGGGGATTCCGGCGTGCTCGAAGGCTTCCCAGGTGGATTCCAACAACAGTCGTTGTTGGGGATCCATCTGCTCGGCTTCCCTGGGGGAAATCCCAAAGAACGCCGCATCGAAACCATCGATGTTCTCGAGGTAGCCCGCCCAGGCGGCAGGGGGCCTGCCAAAACCACGGTCCGTGATCGCGGCCGCTTGGGCGCTGCGCACGCCGCTGCCGCCCTCCCGCAGCAGGTCCCAGAGGGCTTCGGGGCTGGTCGCCCCTGGCAGGCGGCAGCCCATGCCCACCACGGCGATATCGTCATCATGAAGCTCTCGCAGGCCCTTGGCGCTGGAGCTGGTTGCTGGGAGGGAATCGTTGGAGCCGCCCGGGTCGGCCTGGAAAAGGGCCGCGGCGATCAGGGCAATGGTGGGGTAGTCGTAGGCGAGGGTGGGGGAGAGGGACAGCCGCGCCTGATCCGGGAAGGTTGCAGCCAGCCAGTCCTCCAGATCGGCCGTCAGGCGCACCGCGGCCATTGAATCGAGGCCGTAGTGGGACAGGGGGCGGTGCACGTCGACGTCCTCTGCCCGAAGCCCCATCTTTTCGCCGAGGTAGCGGGTGAACCAGCCATGCACCTGCCTTTCCTGTGATGAGGTGGCGGCGGGCAGCCGGGGGCTGGGCTTGGAGTTGGGGGGGGCTGTGTTCTCTTCGGCAGCTGTTGGGGGGCTTGGGATCGGCGCGCTGGATGGGTTTCGCCATTCGCCGACGACGTCCAGGCTGGCTTCGAGATAGCCCTTGCGGCAGGCAAAGCGTTGGATTTTGCCGCTGGAGGTCTTCGGGATGGTCCCCGTTTTCAGCAGCAGAATGGCCTCGGGGACGAGCTGATGGGCTTCGACCACCGCTGCTCGAATCGCCTCGGTGAGGGCCTCCGCGTTCAGCCGACGCAGTGCCGATCGCTCCACCTCCTGCACCACCACGAGCCGCTCCTCTCCGCCCTCCTCAACGGAGAACGCCCCCCCGAAGCCCGTGCGCAGGGCCTTGTCGGAGCTGGCCACCGTGGCCTCAATGTCTTGGGGATAGTGGTTGCGCCCGCGGATGATGATGAGATCTTTGCGGCGACCTGTCACGAACAGCTCGCCGTCTTGAAGAAAGCCCAAGTCCCCCGTGCGGAGATAGGGGTGGGGATCGTCTGGCAGGCGGGCCCTGAAGGTTGCGGTGGAGAGGTCGTCCTGGTTGCGATACCCCATCGCCACGCTCGGTCCGCTCACCCAGATCTCCCCGATCTGGCCCGGTTCGAGGAGCTTCTCCCGCTCCGGATCCACCACGACGAGGCGTTGATCGCCCACCACCGGGCCGCTGGACACCAGGGCCCTGCTGTCGGCCAGCGACCCCGTCCCAGCACCCTGGAGGGCCTCCACCCGGTGATCGCTGAGGGAACTGGCGGCAAAGTGCCGAATCAGGGGGGGCTGACTCTTCTGGCCTCCCGTCACGATCAGCGTGTTTTCGGCTAGTCCATAACAGGGAAAAAAGGCTTCCCGACGGAAGCCGCAAGGGCCAAAAGTGGCGCAGAACTGATCGATGGTTTCCGCTCGCACGGGTTCCGCACCGGTGAAGGCCAGGCTCCAGCGACTCAGATCAAGGGTTGTCAGTTGCTCGGGGCGAATCTGTCTCGCGCAGTATTCATAGGCAAAGTTGGGACCACCGCTGGTGGTGATCCCGTGCCGGGAAATCACCTCGAGCCAGCGGAAGGGGCGCTGCAAAAACGAAACCGGTGGCATCAAGATCATCGAGGCCCCCACGTAGATGGGTTGGAGCACCCCGCCCACCAACCCCATGTCGTGATAAGGGGGCAGCCAGCAGGCTCCCAAGGAGCCAGGTGAATCTTCGAAGCAAAGATTGATCAGCTGGGAATTGTGCAGGAGATTGGCGTGGCTCACCATCACGCCCTTGGGATGTCCGGTGGAGCCTGAGGTGTATTGGAGAAAGGCGAGGCCTTCCGGGTCAATCGGCTCGGATTGCCAAGCGTTGGCCTCTTCATCGCCAAGGGTGTCGGTGGCGATCAGCTCGCGCGGCGCGGCTCCGCCGAGATCGTTCAAACGCTCGGCGATGCTCTCCAGCAAAGCGTCGGAGGTGAGGGCGATCTCTGTCTCAGCGTCTTGAACAATCGCGGCAAGCCGACTGAGCAGTTGGTTGGACCGTGGCGGGTAGGCAGGAACGGCGGTGACGTTGGCGTAGAGACAACCGAAGAACCCCGCCACAAACTCCAGGCCCGGGTTGTAGAGCAGAAGGGCCCGCCCCCCTTGATGGCCGCGCTGTTGCAGATGGGCGGCGATGGCTCGGGCGCGCTTGTCGAGCTCCCCGTAGTTGAGCCGAGCCGATTCGGTTTCGCCGTCTTGAAGAAACGAAAAGAGCAAGCGTTCAGGATGGCTTCCCGCCCTCTCCTGCAGAAGCTCGACAAAGCTGGTGTGGGGGGACTGACGGGAACGATCGGGCATGGAAGAGGAAGAAGCCCCCGAAGCGGAACCTCCGATGGCCATCATCGACTGGCCATCATCGAACAGCAGCGGCAATCCCATCGCTGGGCCAGAAGGGGTGAGTGGAGGCTCTTCGCCCCTTCAACGCACAGGCATGGGGTACCACGACTGACCCGCCTGGGCGACACACTCCAGCGGGTTGTAGGCAAGGATCCAGGTGGGGGTTCTTGATCGTAATCAACCGCCCGTTGGCGGCAGGGGCCAACCGCTTTGGAGCAGGGCGGTGAGCCGGTCTTGCCAGCCCTCCACCAGCTTGGTGAAGAGGGCTTGGCCCAATTCTGCTGTGGCGGCTGAGGGATCCCCCACCACCCCGCTACGGCTCAGATCGTCGATGAGCCAGGCTGAGGGCGCCTGCCCTTCCCAACTCCATCCCTGCGGTGGGGTGCTGGGGGGATGGAGACCATCGGGCTGCCGATCCGGGCCCACCAGTTTCGGGGCGAGATGAAGCATCAAGCTGGTTTCCGCCAGGCCGGCGTGCAATCCCTGACTTCGCTCCGGTTCGGGAATCAGGGAGGCCAGATCTGCCAGACCTCGCCAGAGAAAACAGGGCAGCACAGCCAGGGAGGGATGGCCGACCCGAAGCTGGCGAGCAGCCACTTCCAGAAGTCCAATCTGCCCTCCGTGGCCATTCAGCAAGACCAATCGCTGGAAGCCACACCGTGCCAGCTCGGATCCCACGGCCTCCACCAAGTGAATCAGCTGCTCCGCCCGCAGGCTGAAGGTGCCGGCAAACCCCTGATGTTCGGGGGCAAAGCCGATCTGTTGCACGGGCAGTCGCCAAATGGGCAGCTCCGCTGGCAGGGCCTCCATCACCGCTTCCACCAGCCGATCGGCGAAGAGGGCATCGGTGCCCAATGGCAGATGGGGACCATGCTGCTCCAGCGAACCCATGGGCCAGATCACCGTGCTGCCTGGCTGGCGGGCCGCAAGCTGAACCTCAGGCCAGGGAAGGCATTCCAGACGCTTCTCCAGACGGAACGACGGAGACAGGGAGGGAAAGGACACGGATGGCAACCCTTGAGGCTGGGGGGACTTCGTAGAGTGTGGGATTCTGTCGACCTCCTGGTGATGGCCGGACCCGGCAAGCCCGCTCCGCTGCAGCCCCGGCGGCCCGATCCCCGCAGTTCCGCGGGCGGACCCGCTTCGCCCCGGCGCCCACCCGAGGTGGTGATGCTGAAAAAAGACGACCCGAAAGCCATTCCCGCAACTCCTGCCGCTCCGCCCTCTGGAGAGCCAACCGAGTTGAAAGCTGCCCCCTCGCCAACCGTGGCTGGTGCTCCTGCGGTTGTGAGCCCCGCTGCCCTCCCCAGCGAAGAGGAGCGGTTTTCCCTCGCTGAGCTGGAGGGGATGACCATGGCCGACCTTCTGGGCCCTTCCCCCAAGGGAGGCCGTGGAGGCTCCCCATCCCAGCCCGGTGCGGCGAGGGCGGAGCGCTCTCCAGGGCGCACCGTCGATGACTTCGATTTCGACGAAGAGGCCTTTCTGGCTGCCCTGGATGACAACGAACCGGTCGGCACCACCGGAGATGTGGTGCCTGGCCAGGTGATCGGTGTGGAGAGTGATGGTGTGTATGTGGATATTGGCGGCAAAGCCCCCGGCTTCATGCCCAAGCGGGAGTGTGGTCTTGGTGTGATCACCAGCCTCAAAGAACGCTTCCCCAAGGGGTTGGCGGTGGAGGTGTTGGTCACCCGCGAGCAAAATTCCGAAGGCATGGTGACCGTGAGCGTGCGGGCACTGGAGCTGCGCAAAAGCTGGGACAAGGTCCTCCAGCTCGCCAAGGAAGCCACTGTTGTGCAAGTGAAAGTGAATGGTTTCAACCGTGGCGGGGTCACCTGTGATCTAGAGGGATTGCGTGGCTTCATTCCTCGCTCCCAGCTGAACGAGGGGGAACAACACGAAGCGCTGATGGGTAAAACCCTTGCGGTGGCGTTCCTGGAGGTGAATCCTGAAACCCGCAAATTGGTGCTTTCTGAGAAAAAAGCCAGCACCCTCTCTCGTTTCCGCGAACTTGAAGTCGGTCAGTTGGTGGAAGGGCAGGTGAGTGCCCTCAAGCCCTATGGCTTCTTTGTCGATCTAGGCGGCGTCAGCGGTTTGTTGCACCACTCCTCCATCACGGGGGCTGTCCTGCGGGATCTCAGGGAAGCCTTCCAGCCTGGAGATCGACTCAAAGCCCTGATCACGGAGGTGGATGGCCAGCGCGGTCGCATTGCCCTCAACACGGCACTGCTCGAAAATCAACCCGGTGAGTTGCTGATTGCCAAGGAACAGCTGATGCAAGAAGCCGCCGAGCGCGCTGTGCGCGCCCGTTCCCTGCTGCAACAAAGGGAGCAGCAAAAACAACAAGAGCCCATCTCCTCGGCCCCAGCCGAGCCGGAGACCGTCACCGAATCAGCGCCCGCCCAGGCGCCGATGGGCCCATCATGACGGTTGGATCCCTCGCCTCTGCTGCGATCAGTGGAGCAGATTGGGAAGTGGACTTTTACTCCAGGCCGGTTCTCGAGGCCGATGGCCGTAAGCGCTGGGAGTTGTTGGTTTGCGATACGCCCGGGGTGGGGGTGCGCTCAGGTGTCAAAGGCCCAACCCCCTTTCGGTTCGAAAAGCGCTGCTCGGCTGACACCGTCAACTCGCAGTGGTTGCGGGAGGCCTTGGCAGAAGCGCTCGAGCTGGCCCGACAGGAAGGCCACATCCCTCCCCGGCGCCTGCGCTGCTGGCGGGGTTCGATGCGGGCCATGGTGCAGAGGGCTGCCGAGCCCCTTGGACTGGAGGTGCTCCCCAGCCGGCGCTGCTTCACCTTGATCGATTGGCTGGCGGAGCGGGAGCGCGATCTCTACCCCGCCCAGGAGGGCTACATGGCCGGTCCCTTGGCCCCCCCACCCCAGCCCCAACGCCCCGTTCCCTTGCCTTGGCCCGAGGTGGCCAGGGGGGATCGATGGAGCTGGGCCATGCTTCCGGTGCGCTCCCTTCAGGAGGCCCCGGATTGGAGCATTGGCTTTGGGGCGCTGCTGCCCATTCCCAACGATCTGCCGCCCCAGGCCGGTGTGCCAGGCATCCGGCTGTTCAGCCGCCAAAGGGCCCTTGCCGTGGCGGGCTGGTTGGCCGGTCTTGAACCCGTGCGACTTGAAGTCGACCAGGGCCAACTGGTTTTGGAAGCTGGACTGGAGGATCGTTGGCGTCTGGCCAACCTTCCCGAACGCGAGGCCCTGGCGAGCGGCGAAGCCTTCGCCAGGGCCCGTCAGGAGGCGGGTGGGTTGCAATTCCTCGCGGTTCAGAATGCGGAGGGAGATTCCCACTTTGAGGGATTCTGGATCCTCAGAGATCTGCCGGATGGCTGAGCAGTCCCCACCGCCCTTTGACGGTCCTGATGCCACCTTCAACTCCCTTCCAGGCTGGACCTGGGTTGGCACCTATGGGGGGTGGTTCTTGCAGTGCGACCTTCTGAGGGATTTTGAGCACGGCTTCTTCACCCGTCAGTGGCAGGGCCGGGAGCCCGATGAATTGGCCGGTTATCTGAGTGCAGGAATCAGTGTGCATCGACCGCGTCAGATTCACAGTGCCCGGGTGCTCCTGGCCGATGAGGCGACATCGCCGCCATGGCCGGAAGCTGATGGCCTCGTCAGCACGGACGGAGGGCAGAGTCTCTGGGTGTGCGGTGCAGATTGCACGCCCGTGTTGGTTGCCGATCCCCGCAGCGGAAGGGTTGCGGCCTGCCACGCCGGCTGGCGTGGCGTTGCAGGCCGGATCCTGCCCCGAGCTCTCACCCTGCTGGAAGAGGCCGGTTGCAACCGTTCCGATCTGTTGGTGGCCCTCGGCCCAGCCGTGAGTGGAGCGGCTTATCAGGTCGAGAGGGATGTGAGCCAGCAGGTGGCAGAAGCGCTTTTCCCGCCGTCAGAGAACCATCCTGGTGGGGCTGGCGCCCTGGAAGAGCTGATCGCCTGCGGTGCCCTTGCGGCCGATCCGATCCAGGGGCGTGATCGCTTGGATATCCGGGCTGCCAGCCAACGTCAGCTGGAAAGGGAGGGGATTCTGCCAAACCACATCAGTCTCTGCCCGCTTTGCACGGTCACCCAGCCATTGCTCTTCCACTCCTGGCGTCGCGACCAGGTGAAGGCGGTCCAGTGGTCCGGCATCGTGGCTCAGGGCTGACGCTCACGTCAGGAGCTGCCCGTGGCGGCCGCTAGTCCTCAAGACGCACAATCTCCCGTTTCGGCCAGATTCAATCTGGCGAGTCATGCCGGTGGAAGAGTTGAGGGTTTCCCAAAACTTCATGGATCCGTGCAAAGCAACCTGGCGGCTTTTTCACGTGGAGGAGCATTTTGGGGACTTGCGTTGTGCCCCGTTCTGTTGTGATAATGCAAATGTCGCATTTTTGCCAACATGCTCACAGGGGCTGACCTTCTTGCCAAAGTCAAGGAGTTGGGTGACATCAACAAATCGGATCTAGTGCGGGCCTGTGGCTATGTCTCTACCAAGAAGGATGGCTCCGAGCGGCTGAATTTCACCGCGTTCTACGAAGCCCTCCTCAATGCCAAGGGCATGGACATCGGTTCCTCCTCGAAAGGGGGCAAGGCTGGACGGAAACTGAGCTTCAATACCAAGGTGCAGTTCAACGGCAACCTCATGGTTGGCAAGGCTTACACCGCTCTGCTGGATTTGAAGCCTGGCGATGAATTTGAGATCAAGCTCGGTCGCAAGCAGATTCGCCTTGTCCCTCTCGGGAGCGAGGAAGAGGAGTCTTGAGGGCGATGGCGATCGCCTCTGCCACCTTGATGCCATCAATGGCTGCCGAAAGGATCCCTCCTGCGTATCCGGCCCCTTCCCCTGCTGGGTAAAGGCCTGGTGTATTCAGGCTTTGGAGGGTTTCTTTGCTTCGCGGAAGTCGCAGGGGCGACGACGTGCGAGTTTCCACTCCGGTCAGGATGGCTCCTTCCAGCAGAAAGCCTGGCAGGGATCGGGCGAATACGGGTAGGGCCTCCCGAATAGCCTCTAACACATAGTCTGGCAGGCAAGATTGCAGGCTCCCCATCTGTAGTCCTGGCAAATAGGAGCCTGTCACAGCCCCCTTGTCATCCTTGGTTTGTCCATCGGGAGTGTCAGTTGGCCTCGGGGGGGTGTCGCATCCAAAAGAGCCGGCTTGTTTGTGTAAAAAATCGCCCAATCGTTGCGCCGGTGCTCGATAGGTTTTTCCTCCGGCGATGAAGGCTTGCCGCTCCCAGTGGCGCTGAAAGGCCATCCCTGCCAAAGGATCGCCTGGCCATCGGGCCCAGGCTTCCACATCGTCATTGGTGATGTTCACCACCAGAGCGCTGTTGGCATTGCGTTCGCGCCGCGAATGTTGGCTCATGCCATTGGTCACCACACTGCCTGGCTCGGATGTGGCCGCCACCACCCATCCTCCTGGGCACATGCAGAAGCTGTAGACATCGCGTCCAGAGCTGCAGTGGTGCACCAGCTTGTATTCCGCGGGCCCAAGCCGCGGGTGACCGGCATGCTCCCCCCAGCGGGCCTGATCGATCAACGCCTGGGGATGTTCGATCCTCAGGCCAATGGCGAAGGGTTTGCGCTGCATGGCCACCCCCTCTTGCTCCAACCAGGTGAAGGTGTCGCGAGCGCTGTGACCCACCGCAAGCACGGCGTGAGAGGCGGAGAGGCACTCACCGCTGGCCAGTCGCACCCCTTCCAGTTGGCGGCTGCCATCGGGGGCAAGGATCAACCCATCCACTCTTGCGCCAAAGCGCACCTCGCCCCCGAGCGCTTCGATCGTTGATCGAAGCCCGCGCACCACGGTCGCCAGCCGGAAGGTGCCGATGTGGGGATGGTGCAACGTGAGGATGTCTGGATTGGCACCAGAAGCCACCAGTTCCTCCAACACTTTGCGCACATAGGCAGGCGGCTCACTGATTTGGCTGTACAACTTGCCATCGGAGAAGGTTCCCGCCCCCCCTTCGCCAAATTGGGCGTTGGATTCCGGGTCAAACAGTCGCTCCCCCCGCCAAAATCCAAAGGTGTCCGCGGTTCGCTGCTTCACGGGTTGGCCCCGCTCCAACAGAATTGGGCGCAATCCCATCTGGGCTAGCAAAAGCGCTGCAAAATAGCCGCAGGGTCCGGCACCGACCACCAGGGGGCGCTCCCCAGACTCTGGTGAGCTGCCATTCTGGGTTGGACCAACCTTGAACCGGTAAGTGTCATCGGGCCTGGGCCGCAGCTGCTGATCGCTCTTGAAGCGGCGCAGGAATTGGGCCTGCAGGGGTCCATGGAGCTGAAGCTCCAGATCCAGGGCATAAACCAGGGCGATGTCCGCACGTCGCCGGGCATCGATGCTCTGTTTGACAATGCGGTGGCTGATCAACGCCGAATTTGGAATCTTCAGCCGCCTGCAGATTGCCTGTTCCAGCTCTGCCTGGGAATGGTCCAGCGGCAATTTCAGGGCAAAGAGCCGCCAATGCTGCCTCTCTGTAGCGGCAACATCCTCAACAGCGGGGTTGCACCGAGGAAGCCTATCGGCCAACTTCGGAGACTCCAGGGATCACTCGCTTGGCCAGCACATCCATCGCGACCCTGTAGGCCTCCTCAAGCCGGAGGAGGGTTTCGTTGGACTGGCCGTTTTCTGGGGTATGGATGCTGATCAACAGACGAAAGGCCTCCCGCACATCCGCTTCGCCCGCATCGCTGTCCAGTCCGAGGGCGGCGAAGGCTCCAAGCTCTGCAAGAGAAGGGACAGATGGATTGGGCTGAAGCTGCGTTGGCTGAGGCTGGCTCCAATGGCTGCGCAGGAAGGTCATCTGGGCGACGCTCAGTGGTTCGCCCAGGGTTCGCTTCTGCTGCAGCCATTCCAGGGCGGTGTGGGCGGAAAGATTGAGCGGATGGAGGGTGCGATCCGGCAACCCCCAAACGGTTGGTTCCACCTGGAGGTAATGGCTGGCCTCCACGATTCCCAGGCTGCAACGCCGGCCGATTTGCGCCCTGGCTGTGCAACCCGGGGCCACGTGCAACACCTGAACCAAGGGGTTGCTGCGCACTCCCATCACCTCAAGCAGCACTTCACCTGGTCCCACGGTGAGTTCCAGCATGGTGCGATTGGGGAGGCCTCCGATTGGCTTGCCATTCACGCAGAGTTCCACCACGCCGCTTGCCGGGGCTCTGTCGATCCGTGTCACCCGGAGTCCGGAAGGCATGGATCGAATCCGGCAGTGGACCAACTTCATTTTCACCTTAGGGGCTCTCACCAAGGTTGGGTCCGTTGGCAGGATCTCCTTAAGGTTCGTTGTGGCAACGACGCTGTCTCACTGTTTTTTCAGGGGATGGCCTCTGGATGGGGAGGCTTTTCGTGGCCCCTTCCGATACGAATTAGTTTGGCTGAATTGATTGGCAACAGCACTCTTTAGAAGAGGCTAGATCGCGTTTGTTGTTGACATAGGTAACTTGAACCCTGGCCAGTAAATGTGCCTTGGTTATTGCCTTGCTGATCATTCCTCGCCCCGTGGATCACGGCCTCCCGCAGTCGGCCTGACGATCTGCGTTGATCGATAATCACCCACCAGCTCCCTGCAGCTCCACCTCCATCTCTGCAATCCGCAGCCGCGTCGCCAACACGGCATCCGGGTTGAGGCTAATGGAATCAATGCCCAGCTCCACCAGGAAGCGGGCAAATTCGGGGTAATCGCTGGGGGCCTGGCCGCAGATGCCAATTTTGCGGCCACAGCGGTGGGCGGTTTCGATGGCCAGGCGAATCATCGTTTTCACCGCCGGGTGGCGTTCATCAAACAAATCGGCGATGAGGGCTGAATCCCGATCCAGTCCCAGGGTGAGCTGGGTGAGGTCGTTGGAGCCGATCGAAAAGCCATCAAACCGCTCGGCAAAGGCTTCGGCCGCCACCACATTGCTCGGCAGCTCGCACATCACATACACCTGCAACCCCTTCTCCCCGCGCACCAAGCCCTGGCCGGCCATCTCCGCCAACACGCGATCGGCTTCCTCGGGGGTGCGGCAGAAGGGAATCATCGGAATCACGTTCACCAGCCCCATCCCCTCCCGCACCCGCCGCAGGGCCTGGCATTCCAACGCGAACGCCTCGCGGAAAGCTGCTGAGGCATAGCGGGAGGCCCCCCGCCAGCCGATCATCGGATTCTCTTCCTTCGGCTCGAAGGCCGCCCCCCCCAGCAGGCGTGCGTATTCATTGCTCTTGAAGTCGGAAAAACGCAGAATCACCGGCTTGGGATAAAAGGCGGCGGCGATCCGCGCCATGCCTTGGCTGAGCAGATCCACGTAGTACTCCCCTGGCGTGGCGTAGCCGCTGGTGAGTTGGGCGATCTGGTCCCGTTCTTGCGGGCTGGCGATCTTTTCGGGGGCCAACAGGGCCAGCGGGTGAACCTTGATCTGATTGGCGATGATGAATTCCAGCCGTGCCAGACCCACGCCATCGCAGGGGATCGCGGCCAATTGAAAGGCCTCCTCCGGATTGCCCACATTCATCAACACCTGCGTGCGGGTGGCGGGCAGATTGGCCAGAGTTTGCTCCTGCACTTCAAAATCCAGCAGGCCTGGATACACCTGCCCCACATCGCCTTCACAACAACTCACGGTGATCAGCTGCCCGTCCTGGATGCGCTGGGTGGCCTCACCGGTGCCGACGATGGCGGTGATGCCCATTTCCCGAGCAATGATCGCCGCATGGCAGGTGCGTCCGCCCTGTTCGGTCACCACGCCCTTGGCCTTTTTCAAAATCGGTTCCCAGTCCGGGTCGGTGCGGCGGGTGATCAGCAGCTCGCCCGGCTGAAAACGGTCGATTTCTGAGGGGTCCTGGATCACGCGCGCCGATCCACTGCTGATGGAGGCCCCGATGGCCCTCCCCGTGACGATCGGCTCCACCCCCTTCGCCAACAGGTGCCAACTGCGCAGCACGGCTCCACCTCGCCGGGATTCCACGGTTTCTGGGCGGGCCTGAAGGATGAACAGCTCACCGCTGAGGCCATCTTTGGCCCACTCCAGATCCATTGGCGTCGGGGTGCCCCGTTGCGCGCTGTAGTGGCTTTCGATCACGCAAGCCCATCGGGCCAGGGTGAGGGCTTCCGCATCGGTGAGGGCATATCGCTGCCGCTCCGCTTCGGGAACGGGCTGATTGCTCACGGCCTGTCCCTCACCTGGCGGGTCTTCGCCGTAGACCATGCGCAGGGCCTTGCTGCCCAAGCGTCGACTGATGATCGGGTCAAACCCTTGCGCCAAGGTGGGTTTGTGAATCAGCCACTCATCGGGGTTGACCGCACCTTGCACCACGTTTTCTCCCAGGCCGTAGGCAGCGGTGAGCAACACCACATCCCTGAAGCCCGTTTCCGTATCCAGGGTGAACATCACCCCAGCGGCGGCCAGATCGGAGCGCACCATCTCTTGCACGCCAACAGAAAGTGCGACTTCCTCATGACGAAAGCCGTGATGCTGGCGATAGGAAATGGCACGATCGGTGAACAGTGAGGCGTAACAGCGTTGCGTGGCCTTGAGCAGGGCGGCTTCGCCCACGACATGCAAAAACGTTTCCTGTTGTCCGGCAAAGCTGGCTTCCGGCAAGTCCTCCGCCGTGGCGCTGGATCGCACGGCCACAGCGGTCGTGCTCCCCCGTTTGGCGGCCATGGATCCATACGCCTCAAGGATCTGCTCGACCAAGACGCCTGGCAGCGTGGCGCTGAGCACCTGCTCTCGGCATGCGCGGCCGGCCGCCTGCAACGCGCCCAGATCGGAGACATCGAGCCCGGCGAGCTCACGATCCAGGGCAGGGCCTAATGCATTGGCGGCCAAGAACAGCCGATAGGCCGCAGCAGTGGTGGCAAACCCATCAGGCACCTGCACCCCTTGGGGTTTGAGGGAGCAGATCATCTCGCCCAGAGAAGCGTTTTTCCCTCCCACTTCTGGAATCGCGCTCAGCCCCACTTGATCAAAGGGCACCACAAGTCGCTCGTTGGGAGAGTGGCCCGCCATCTATCCCCTGTTGCCGTTGCCACAACTCTGCTCGGATGCCACCTTTTCCGGCCATCCCCTTCACCGTCCTGCATAGAGAGGAATCGGCTGAGATCCATCGCTTAGGTTCCGCTCATGAGGAGAGTGTTTTTACGGGTTCTCACCCTGGTGGCGGTGACGTTGGCTGCGAGCCCTGCCGCTCAGGCCATCCCTGAAGCCCAGGCACTGGCCAAGCTTCGGGTGATCCCGGTGCACCTGTTGGTGGATGGCAAGGGAGTTCCCCTGCCGATTCCAAAGGACAAAACCCTTGTCTTGCCCCTTTATTTGGATCGGCAGCGGGCCCAATCCGAGCTTCAGCAGATCCGCTCCCGTCAGCCTGGCCAGAACGTCGCCCTCGCGACCCTGCCGTTGAGTGAAGCCAACGCCTTGGTTGCAAGCTTGACCAAAGACCTCAAACCTGGTTATCGCCTCTTGGCTCCCGTGCTACCCCGCCGCCAGGATTTGGAGAAAGCCACCACCTTGCTGCAACAAAAGGGCCTCACTGCCGCGCAAATCCGCCAAGGGCTCACCGTGCCCATCTTTTTCACCCGGCCGTTTCTTACGGCTCCAACGGCTGAAGGGGAGCGAGGTTTGTTGTTTTTGAGCTACGCAGATTTGCAGCAGGCTCTCTCCAAGCAATCCGGCAGTCCCTCACGCCGGGTGGAGGTGGCGGACATCACTGCGGTGCTGCATCGGTTGATGCAAGCCCCCCAGGATCTATTTGTCTTTCGTGCTCCTCAGGCTGGGGGCAGCGACAGGCCGACTCGCGCCATTGCCCCACCTCCTCCGCCTCCGCTCCCTGGGGGATAACCAGAGAGGATGGGCTCAAGAAGGTGGATCCGAAGCCTTCTGCCCATCATTTTGGCGAGAAGGTGTTCCTGAGGGCAAGAGCTGGGCCAGGCCACCGGCTCCGAGCAGGAGAAGTCCCAGGCCCAGGGCCAAACCCTTGTTTTGGGCAGCGGGTCCATCCAACCAGGCTGCAGCAGTGAGAAAGGCGCCTCCCAAGAGCAGGCTTGGCACGAGAACGATCCCCTTGGCGGTGCGATTCAAGTTCATTGGTTAAGTCGCCCGTTCTGCTTTCAGACAGGGGAGTGGAGAGGCCAATCCTTCGGCCACCAGGGCGTCACCAAGGTCGAGCCCATTGTTGAGCAGACTCACCCGGGCCACCATTTGGCCATTTTTAACTCCCATAGGCCTGAAGTTGATTTTGCTGCCACGGCTTCCATTCCGTTGCAACCAAGCCAGAGCGGCTTGGCTATTGGCCTCACTCACAGAGATGCAGGCTAATTGCACGCCATAACTGCGATTTTGATCACCCACCTGCAGCAATGTCGGGCTGCGAATACTCAAGATTTCAGCCGCCATCGCTTGGGGCGCAGCCAAGCACCACCCACCAGCCACAACGATCAAGCTCAGCAGGGTGTGCCACACAAGTCTCAAGAAACGCCTGGGCAGAGAGGGGAGGGTCAACAGCTTGTCTTCAAGGTTTGCGATCAGAGTTTGGCGCCACAGCTAGGGCAGTAGTGATGGGCGCTGGCGGTGGTTGCTCCACAGGCGGCGCATTGACGCACCGTATCGATGGCGAGTTCTGGATGGGATGGCAGGCCCACCATCTGGGCATTGCTGGCGCCGGGGGGAACCATTGGGTAGCAGTTTTCGTTTCGGCGCACTTGCACATCAATGAACACGGGGCCTGGATGGGCCAGCGCATCGGCTAATTGCGGGAGCAAGTCCGCCCGCTCCCTGATTTGGATGCCGCGGACGCCGAAGGATTCTGCAAGCGCTGCGAAATCAGGCATGCCTTTGGTCATTTCGGAAGCCGAATAGCGCTCGCTGTAGAAGCTCTCTTGCCATTGGCGCACCATGCCCTGCCAGCCGTTGTTGATCACCACCACCTTGACGGGCAACCTGTAGTGGCTGAGGGTGCCCAGCTCCTGGATGTTCATCAGGATGCTGGCATCTCCCGCAACGCACACCACTTGTGCATCCCGTCGGGCCACCTGAACGCCCATGGCCGCAGGCATGCCAAATCCCATCGTGCCCAAGCCCGCACTGCTGATCCAATGGCGCGGGGCAGTGGGGAGAAATTGGGCTGCCCACATCTGGTGCTGCCCAACATCCGTGGTGATGTAAGCATCAGGAGCCAGTTCCCGCAGGGCCATCATCACTTCTTGGGGGGCAATTTCACCTTCCGGTGTTGGCACAACCAGTGGATACTGATGCTTCCAGAGAGCGATGCGAGAGAGCCAGGCGTCTGTGCGTCCCTTGCTCTCCTCTCCCTCACAGAGACTGAGAAGGGCTGTGAGGGCTGTTTTCACATCAGCAATGATCGGCACCTCAGGAACTCGATTTTTCCCCACCTCTGCCGCATCAATATCGATGTGAATCACTTGAGCTCGTGTGGCAAAACTGTCGAGACGTCCGGTGACGCGATCGTCAAATCTTGCTCCTGCAGCAATCAACAAGTCACACTCGGTCACAGCAAAATTGGCGTAGGCCGTGCCGTGCATCCCGAGCATGCCCACCGAAAGGGGATCGCGCTCATCAAAGGCACCCTTGCCCATCAGGGTTGTGGTGACGGGAATCTGGAAGCGTTCCGCTAATCGTTGAATCTCCTGATGGGCGCCGCTGCTCACGGCCCCACCGCCAACGTAAAGAAGGGGACGGTGAGATTGGCGAATCAACTCAAGCGCATGAAGAAGGTTGTCCCGCACCGGCTGGGGGGTGGCTTGGAAGCCTGCTGGGATTGCCGATCCAGGGGAGACCGGCACGTAATCAAACTCTTCTGCCCCCACGTCTTTGGGCACGTCAATCAAGACGGGCCCCGGGCGTCCTGAGGCAGCGATGAGAAAAGCTTCTGCCACAATGCGGCCGATTTGAGCCGGATCGCGCACCACCCACGAGTGCTTCACAATGGGCAAGGTGATGCCAAAGATATCGATTTCCTGGAAGGCATCGGTGCCGATAGCAGCACGGGGCACCTGGCCAGTCACCACCACCATCGGAACGGAATCCATGTAGGCGGTGGCGATGCCGGTCACCAAATTGGTGGCTCCAGGGCCGGAGGTTCCAAAGCACACCCCCACCTGGCCGGTTGCTCGGGCATAGGCATCGGCGGCGTGGGCTCCGCCCTGCTCATGCCTCACAAGAATGTGACTCAGCCAACCCCTGTCTTCCGCCTGGTTCAGTTCGTCGTAGATCGGCAGGATGGCTCCACCCGGGTACCCGAAGATGTGCTTCACCCCGTGACGGTGCAGGGCATCCATCAAGGCATATCCCCCGCTGACGCGCTTTGGCCGTCCCTCCCCAGCTGTTTTGCTGTCGATGGACGCAACGGAAGAAATGGCGGAACGGGCTGCTGCTTCGTTGGATGGGGTGGGAGTGAGGGTCACAGCGGGCAGGCAGGGTGAATGGGGAGCGGCTCTTGCCTTGAGCGATGTCACGAGGACTTCCCAACATTAAAAGCCCTGCGCCAAATTGGCTGCTGCGGGCGACGATCGGCGGCCATCGCCCGCAGGACTGCGGCTGGATCCAGCCACCGGTCTCCGTAGCGCAGGCCCCAGTGCAGGTGAGGGCCTGTGGTGTTGCCGCTGAGGCCGATGTGGCCAATGGTCTGACCCGTTCGCAAGCGCTGACCGCGCCGCAGCCAGACGGAGCCGCTCCGGTAGCTGTTGCCTTCCACCCGGCCGGCCAGGTGGCAATAGAGATGCTCATAACGCCCGGAGCGGATGACCAGCCCATTGCCGCAACCGGAATCCTGGAAGATGTCCACCAGGGTGCCGCTCCACCAGTTGCGCACCTCTGATCCGAGTGGTGCTGCGATATCAAGCCCATCATGGGGCCGCAGCCCTCCGTGCACTGGATGGACTCTCCAGCCGAAGGGACTGCTGTAGCCGGCGAAACTGGCCACAGGAAAGCTCCCGCGGCCCCAAGTTGTGGGGAGATTCGCCTGGGAGGGTCCAGGGGCGCAACTGAGGCCCACCACCATCGCGAAAACACCAGCCAACCAACGACCCATGGCAGGCCGCCAATTCGAGGTTCTGTCGGGAGACTCAGAGCAGGCCAATCGCATGGAGCGGACCTTTGCCGCTGAGCAATTCGACCACGAAAGCAGAAAATCCCAGCATGGCCAGTCGCCCATTCCACACCTCGGAGCTGTTATTCCATCCCCAGGCCCACTTGTCTTGGGGATAGAGCTTCACTTTTTTGGGGAGTTGGGCCGCCTGATCCAGATTAACCTCAGGGCCATCAAGGGCCTGGGTGACCAGATCAGCCAGGCCGTGAATGAAGGTGGAATCCGTATTCAGAGCGGGCACTCGCAGGAAGTTGGCAATGCCTGCTTCGTGTGCAATTTCGGCATACTCTAGATCGATTTCCTCAAGGGTTTCGATATGCTCACTCACAAAACTGATCGGCACCACCACAAGATCGTTAACGCCATTCTTGCCAAGCTCTCTGAGGGCATCGTCTGTATAGGGCTTCAGCCATTCCACCGGGCCAACGCGACTTTGGTAGGCCAGGGTGTAGGGATTGGCATGGCCAAGCACCTTTTGCAGCTCTGCCATGATCAACTGGGTGCAAGCCTCGATTTCCCGCTGGTAGGGATCCCCTGCTTCCTCGACATAGCTCTTCGGCACCCCATGGGCACTGAAAAAGACATGGGCTTTGCTGGGATCATCCGCTTCGCGAACGCTCTGGGCAATCAGCCCGACCATCGCCCGGATGTAGCCTGGATGGTCATACCAACTGCGGATGCAGCGGATGGGCAGCTGGCTGAATTTGGGATCCGCCTGACGGAGCCGTTGCAACTCGCGGAAGCTGGAGCCACTTGTGCTGATTGAAAACTGTGGATAGAGGGGCAGCACCACCACCTCGTCGATGGCATCGGCCTTGATATCCGCCACGGCCGACTCCGTGAACGGATGCCAGTAGCGCATCGCGATATAGGTGGTGGCATCTATGTTCTGCTGGCGCAGCAGGCTCTGGAGCTCACGGGCTTGGTGCTCGGTGATGCGCCTCAGGGGGGATCCTCCACCGATGGAGCGGTAGGCATCTTGAGATTTGCTGCTGCGCAGGGTGCTTACCAGCCAGGCCAGGGGACGCTGGAGGGCAGGGATGGGCAGCCGGATGATTTCCGGATCTGAAAACAGGTTGTAAAGGAAGGGGGCGACATCCTGGATCCGTTCCGGACCCCCAAGGTTCAGCAGCAACACGCCGACCTTTGCCATGCCCTGCCCTTCGATACAGCAGGGCGAGCGTAACGCCAGCCTGCCGGCCTGTGGGGTTCACCCCTGGCCATTCTGTGTGGTTGCAGGTACGGTCCGGCCCTGGACCCACCGGCTGGGTTCGCTCGTTCCCCTTGCACGGTGCCATGGCCGCACCCGATCCCGTGGCCCCATCCAGCTTGCAGGCCGCCGTGAAGCTGGCCAATGAAGAACTGGCCAACTCGGGAACCTCCTGGCGGATCGAGCTGAGGGGGCAGCGTCTGGGTTTGCGCGGCCCCCTGCCGCCCCGTTGTGGTGAGGCCCAGGGGTCAAGATTCTTCCAACGATTGAGTTTGGGGCTGCAGGCCACTGAAGCTGCTCTGCCAGAGGCCCTGGCTCGGTTGCAAACGGTGCGAGAGCAGTTGCGCCTTGGCACCTTCCACTGGAGGGACTGGCAACGCCACTCAGCGCCATCCGGCGCCCTCCCTCTGGAAACGGCTTCTGGTTCCTCTCATGAGGATGGATCCGGCGTCTCCTCTTCGCTATTGGAAGAGGCGCTGGCTTCGTTCCAGCTGGCCTTCCAGAAGGATCCCCGTCGCCGGCGATCCCCTTCAGGAGCGCGCAGCACCTGGAGGGCGGCCTATCAACCTTATCTGCGACGGCTCTTGGCGATCGGGTCCAAGGATTCCCAGGGGATCGATGCCGATTTGTTGGTGGCTGTTCTGGAGAGCTACCCGGTGGCCAGCCGCAGCCGTCAGCAGTGCGCCCTCGTGCTTGGTGCTCTGGCACGGCACCATGCGGTGCCTCTTCCGGAGGATTGGCAGGAGCTGGGCAGGGGATATGGCCTCCATACAGCTCGTTTTCGCCCTTTGCCGAGCGATGCACAGATCCTGCAGCTGGTGAGGAAGATTCCCAATCCCCGTTGGAGGCTTGTGTATGGCCTGATGGCCACCTATGGGTTGCGAAATCATGAGGTGTTTTTTTGCGATTTTTCCGCCCTGGCTCCTGGCGGCGACAGGGTGCTGAGGGTGTTGCCCACCAGCAAGACGGGCGAACATCAAGTGTGGCCCTTTCAGCCGGAGTGGGTGGATCACTTCGCCTTGGAACAGCTGGGTCTCTATCCCCAGTCCCTGCCCTCCCTCACCACCGACCTGCGCCGAACCACACTTCAGCGTGTAGGGCAGCGGGTCTCCGAGCAATTCCGCCGCTATGCCTTGCCCCTCACCCCCTACGACCTTCGCCATGCTTGGGCTGTGCGCACCATCCACATCGGCCTGCCGGACACGGTGGCGGCCCGCATGATGGGCCACTCGGTGGCGATCCACACCCGCACGTACCACCACTGGATCACCCGCCGGGATCAGCAGCAAGCAGTGGATGCGGCTTTGGCTCGGCGCCAGGCCAGCTGAGGGCGCAGGCAGAGTGAGAAGCCACGCAAGGAAGCCTCATGGATGTGGTTCGCGGCCAGGCTGAAGCAGGTGAGCTCGATGAGGCGGCCGCCTCATTGGGCCAAGGCGGGATGGGTTCGCCAGAGAGCGACGGGGAGGCCTACCAGCGGCGGATGGAGCGCCGGAGGCAGGTGCAGCAGCAACGACTTGAAGCCCGACAACTGGAGAAAGGCCTTGTGCTCGTCTTCACAGGCGAAGGCAAGGGAAAGACCACCGCAGCATTGGGTTTGGTGTTGCGCATGCTTGGCCATGGGGAAAAGGTGGCTGTGATCCAGTTCATCAAGGGGGGGTGGCAGCCGGGAGAGGTGGCTGCTTTGCAACGGTTTGGCGAGGATCTTCACTTTCAGGCGCTCGGGGAGGGCTTTACCTGGGAAACCCAGGACAGGGAGCGTGATCGCCGGGCAGTGTCATTGGCATGGGAACAGGCCCTCTGCCAGCTGCAGGATCCGGCAAGGAAGCTTGTGGTGCTCGATGAGGTGAACGTGGCCCTGAAGCTTGGCTACCTCCCCGTGGAAGAGCTGATGGCAGGTCTGCGCACGCGTCCGCCCCTCACCCACGTCGCCCTCACGGGTCGGGGTGCGCCGGAGGCCTTGATCGCCTCCGCAGATTTGGTGACCGAGATGCGGTTGGTGCGCCACCCCTTCCGGGAGCAGGGTGTGCGGGCCCAGGCTGGGATCGAGTACTAGCGCTTGTTGGGCTGGCTCAGATTCACCAACGGTGGGAGGGCTGCGCGGGACTTGCTACTGTTCGGCCGGATTGCATCGGGCGACTCACTGGAATGGCACCCTATCGGCGTGTGTTGCTTAAGCTCAGTGGTGAGGCGCTGATGGGTAATCAGGGTTACGGCATCGACCCCGCCATCGTCCAGTCGATCGCTTCCGATGTGGCTGAGGTGGTTGCCGCTGGCACGCAATTGGCCATCGTGGTGGGCGGAGGCAACATCTTTCGTGGGCTGAAGGGCTCTGCAGCAGGCATGGATCGAGCCACTGCAGACTATGTGGGGATGTTGGCCACGGTGATGAATGCGATCACCTTGCAGGATGGCCTCGAAAGAGCTGGTGTGCCCACCCGTGTGCAGAGTGCCATCTCCATGCAGGAAGTGGCTGAGCCCTATATTCGGCGGAGGGCCATTCGTCATCTTGAGAAAGGAAGAGTGGTGATTTTTGCCGCAGGCTGCGGTAACCCCTTCTTCACCACCGACACCACTGCAGCGTTGCGGGCTGCAGAAATCAATGCCGATGTGGTGTTCAAAGCGACCAAGGTAGATGGTGTGTATAACAAAGATCCTGCCCTTCATCCTGATGCTATCCGTTACGAAACTCTTACATTTATGGATGTGCTCAGCGGTGAGCTGCAGGTGATGGATGCAACCGCCATTTCCCTCTGCAAGGAGAACTCCATTCCGATCGTTGTGTTTGATCTCTTCGGCCGCGGCAACATCAGCCTTGCCGTTGGGGGAGAACCTATCGGAACTCGCATCATGTCTTCCCACTGAACGCCCGTTTTACCTCAATCAACGGTTTTTTCTCTGATTTTCTATGGAACTTGAAGCCAGCATGCTCAAATCGCTGGAAGCCACCCAGCGCTATTTCAATACCATTCGAACGGGACGCGCCAACCCTTCTTTGCTGGATAAAATCGTTGTCGAATATTACGGAGCAGAAACCCCTCTGAAATCCTTGGCGACGCTCTCCACGCCTGATGCGCAAACCATCCAGATTCAGCCCTTTGATGCGTCCTCCCTGGCCGCAATTGAAAGAGCGATCTCCATGAGTGATCTGGGTTTGACAACGAATAACGATGGCAGAATTATTCGCATCAACATCCCTCCCCTCACTGAAGATCGTCGCAAAGATTTGTGTAAGTTAGCCGCAAAATATGCTGAGGAAGGAAAAGTTTCGCTGCGAAATCTGCGGCGAGACGCCATTGATCGGATCAAAAAGCAAGAAAAAGACGGTGAACTTTCTGAAGATCAATCCCGTGACGAACAGGACAAGGTTCAGAAGGTTACCGATCGCTTTATCGTGCAATTGGAGAAGCACCTTTCTGAAAAAGAAGCCGAAATTCTCAAGGTTTAGCCATGGGTGATTCTCAGGCCTCCCCTGTCGATGCAATCGTTGTTGGGGCAGGTTCTGCGGGTTCCGCCGCTGCCTTCCACCTGGCGCGGCTCGGCAGGGAGGTTGTGGTCTTTGAGCGAGATCAGCCCGGTCGGAGCAAACCCTGTGGCGGCGGGATGGCTGCATCCGTCCAGCGTTGGTTTCCCTTTGATCTCACACCTGTCGTCGAGCAGGTCATCAGGGAAGTGCGCTTCACTTGGACCCTTGATGATCCAGTCAGGGCAACGCTTCCAGGCGAGGCTCCCTTCTGGATTGTGCGGCGCTCTGTGCTGGATTCCTTCCTTGCCGAGCAGGCAGCCAAGGCAGGAGCAGCCTTTCGCTTTGACAGCGCGGTGGCAGCCGTGGAGCGGCAAGGGGATCGATGGCTGGTAACCGACCAGCGGGGTGAACTTTGGCAGGCTCGAAGCCTTCTCATTGCAGATGGTTCCTCTTCACCCCTGGCCAGCCAGCTCGGCCTTGGTCCGCCCAGACCCCGCTTTGCTTCCACCCTTTCGGTGGAAGTGGAGTGTCCGGTTCAGGAGCCTGGGGTGGCTTTCTTTGACTTTGGCCTGGTGCCGCAAGGATTTTGCTGGGTTTTTCCTCGTCACCAGGGCTACAGCATCGGGGTTGGCACGTTCATCGGACAGGAGGAATTGAATGGTGAGGCGGTGCTTCACCGTCTCCTGCCAGCCTTAGGCTTGCCTCTGAACGCTGGCTTGCGCCAACCTGCACGCCTTCGCGTTTGGGATGGCCACCATCCCCTGGATGGACCCGGCGTGGTGGTGGCTGGCGATGCCGCCTCCCTGTGCGATCCCTTTTTGGCCGAAGGCTTGCGACCGGCACTGATGAGTGGCTCCCAGGCTGCGATTGCCCTCGATGCCTGGCTAGGCGGTGATCCCCAGGCTCTGAAGGGTTACACGGCCACCATGCGCAGAGATTGGGGGGAGTCCATGGCCTGGGGCAAACGAATTGCGCAAGTGTTCTATCGATTACCGCGCGTTGGCTATCAGTTGGGCGTGAAACGCCCCACAGCTCCTCAGCGCATTGCTCAAATTCTCTCCGGTGAGATGGGCTACGGCGACATTGCTCAACGGGTGATCCGGCGTCTGCTCTTTCAACGGGGGTAGATCCGATCACAGCCTTTGAGATCGCGCAGGCGTTGATCGATGGAGCCAAGAAGTTCGATGGCGAACATGGGTGATTCCTGCACAGCAAAGAGAAACTTTTCCTTGTTCATGACAAGTAGCTCACAATCTGTGAGTGCGACAGCATTGCCGAAGCGCCGGTGCTCTGGGGTGACGAGCGCACCAGCTCCAAACACGTCACCGGCTTCGATTCGTTCGTGGCCGACCTCCCCATTCCAAGTGAGTTCGACCGTCCCCTCGAGCAAGCCGAACATGCAGTCGCCCGGCTCACCTGATTTGAACACCATGCTGCCGGCAGGAACGTGAATCACCTCGCCAGAGGTGGCCAAAGCCCGCATCGTATCCAGTGCGTTCACCGTTGTTAGCCAGCTAACCCCAATTTAAGGCTACTGCTCTACTCAGCCGTCAACAACCGGGGTCAAGGGGTTGATGCTTCGCCTGTCGAGGGCGAATGAATCAACGTCGCACCGAGAGGGCAGCACCGAGGCCACCACGCACATCCTCTGGAGCAAGGCGCCCATCCTTGTCAGTATCGAGAGCGTCAAAGACGGCATCGCTTCCCAGCCACTCTTCGCGAGTGATGCAGCCATCCCCATCCAGGTCATTGAGCAAGAAAATTTCGTGAACGGCGTGGGTGAAGGCGGCCTTGCCCTCGATGTAAGCCAGGCGATGGGCCAGCTGCACCTCAAGGGTTTCGATGGCTTTGGAAAAACCTCGAATTCCCTCATCCAATTTTTCACTGGCCATTTGATCCGTGGCCATCATGTTGTCAAACAAGTCTCGTTCGAGATGGATTTTTTCTTGGGTTTCGCCAGGTGACTCAGAGTTGAGTTTGCGGATCAGGATGCCCTCCATGTTCCGCAGTTGCTCCATCAGGGCAGGTGAAATGGTGAGGAGATCGCACCCAGCCAGCTCAATAATTTCATCTACATTGCGAAAACTCGCTCCCATCACTTCTGTGCGGTAGCCGTAAGTTTTGTAGTAGTTGAAAATTTTTGTCACCGAGATCACACCAGGATCTTCAGGGCCTGGGAAGCTTTCACGACCCGTGGAGGCCTTATACCAATCCAGGATGCGCCCGACAAATGGTGAAATCAGCGTCACCCCAGCTTCGGCACAGGCAACCGCTTGAGCAAAGCCAAATAGCAGCGTGAGATTGCAATGTATTCCCTCTTGCTCAAGTCTTTCAGCTGCACGAATCCCCTCCCAGGTGGAGGCAATTTTGATGAGCACGCGCTGGCGACTTACGCCCGCTTTCTCATAGAGACCGATGAGTTTGCGTGCTTTTTCGATGGTGGCTTCCGTGTCGTAACTGAGGCGGGCGTCTACCTCCGTCGAGACCCGGCCAGGCACAATGCGGAGGATTTCCTTCCCAAAGGTGACGCTGATCTCATCCAGCGCTTCCGCTACGACATCCTCGACAGGGGCACTCTCACCCATCACCGTTCGCGATTCGCTGAGAGAGCGATCGATCAGGTTTTGGTAGGTAGGGATTTGGGCGGCGGCCAGAATGAGGGAGGGATTTGTGGTGGCATCCCTTGGGGTGAATTGGCGGATGGCTTCGATATCTCCGGTGTCGGCCACCACGACCGTCATGGTTGCCAGCTGATCCAGCAGATTGGTCATGGCGTGCCTCTGGCCCTTAAAAAACCCTCTTTAAGCTAACCATGGCACAACAGGAGGCCAGTGGCGATGGGTTGGCTTGTGGAAATCCATACACGCCCCAGCCATCAGGGCATCAAGTTTGGGGACGGGCCAGCTGTGGCTTGGGAGTGAGACGCTCCGGCCTGGAGGGAGGGATTTTCTCGAGCACGAGAAGAGCTTCCACAATCTGCCGGGCCACTGGTAGGGCGACCGTTGATCCATAGGCATTGCCCCCTTGCGGTTCATCCATGACAACGAGCACCACATAACGGGGGCTTTCCACAGGAAGAATGGCGACAAAGCTCGTGATCCTGGCGCCCGGGATGTAAACGCCGTTATGGGCTTTCTGTGCAGTGCCGGTTTTGCCTGCAATTCGGTAACCAGGAATTTTGATGCCCTTGCCTGTGCCTTTCTCCACCACCGTCTCCATCCAATTCACCACCTGACGGGTGACCTTGGCATCCAACAATTGAACACCGCTCAGCGCTGGTGGGGCAGCCAAGCCATCTCCTGAGCGCAAGCCACGGGTGATGTGGGGACTCACCAGGCGCCCGCCATTAGCGAGCATCGCATGCAACTGCACCAACTTGAGCGGAGTGAGTGAGAAACCCTGCCCGAAGGCTGCGGTCGCTGGTTCAATGGCTCCCGCAGTGAACTCCTGCTTGGATTTCAATTGGCCAGCCACGGCTCCAGGTAAATCGGTATCGGGAACATCATTAATGCCGATGGTGTTCAGCCAACGCCAAAATGTTTCACGCTTGAGGTGCCGCATCGCATCCACCATGCCCACGTTGCTCGAAACCTGAAGCACGGTGGGGAAATCGATCACCCCATTGGCTCGGCGATCCGCATTGAAGATCGGCCAGCCGCCGATCGTGAGTTGGCCCGTGTCATTGACGGTGCCATTGGGATCGATGGCCTTTTCTTGCAGTGCAATGGCCAAGTTGATCGGCTTGAAGGTGGAGCCTGGTTCATAAAGATCCTGCACGGACCATTCTCTGAATGAGCCAGGATTGAAGTCCCAATAGCGATTGGGGTCATAGGCGGGGGTAGAGGCCAGTGCAAGCAATTCTCCTGTTTTGGCATCCATCACCAAGGCGACCCCGCGCTTGGCATTCCACTGCTTCATTTGTTTGCCAACGGCCTGCTGGGCCACCTGCTGCAGGCGTGCATCCAGCGTCAGTTGGAGCCGCAGGTCGTCGCCGTAAAGGGAACCGGCTTGGATGCCATCGGGGAGAGGGGTTCCATCGCCACCACGACGCATGTGAAACGTGGTTTCCTGCCTTTTCAGATCCTGATCTCGGCTCTGTTCCAGGCCGGCTTGAGGAATCCGATCCAAATTCAGGAAGCCCACCACATTGGAGAAGAGGGAGCCCTGGGGGTAAATCCGTTGGGGGTAGGCCTCCAAATCCAGCCCACTGATTTGCAGGCGTTTGACCTTGGCGGCCGTTTCGGGATCCAAGTTTGTGGCGAGTTTCACGCCGCTGCTTCGCTTGCCGATGGTTTGGAGCAGCTCGGATTGCGGTCGAGCGAGCACATCGGCCAGCTTGGCGCTCACTTCCTGAGGAGTGCGGCGGATGTTGGAGGCATCACCGAGATAGCTGAAGTAGCGAGGGTGCGCCCAGAGGGTGAACCTCTCTTCATCCAGCGCCACCATCTGGCCCGCCCGATCCACAATCGTGCGGCGGGTGCCGAGGGGTTTGATCGACTGGGTTTGTATCGCCCTGGCTTTGCTTTGCAGCTGTGGCCCTTGGATCACTTGAAGCCACACCAGACGTGTCGTCAATCCACCCAAGGCAAGGCACAGAAGCCCGTACACCCAAAAGAGGCGCTTCGAAGGGGAGGGCTCCAGGGGCACAACTCGGCGAATGTGTTGGCGTGGCTGCCCTCCTCCCCCTGCCACCCGCAGATCAGAGCTCCCTGGTCGTCCAGGGGGATGGCGGCGGGTGGTTCGAGGCGCCATCAATAACCAGCAGGAAGAGGTGGCAGGGCCTGACCCGAGGGGGAACGACCGATCGCCAGACCGGCCAGGAGAGGGAGAGATGGTTTCAGGGAGCCTGTCACCTTGGGCTCAGGCAGGTGGATGAGGTTTTCACTGCTGGTCGGCAGCAACTGGCCTGGATGGCGCATGGCCCGAATGTGGTGTTGTTCCAGTACGGCAGCAGATTCATGCAGACGGTGCTCAAGGACCTTGGCCGCCTCCAGCTGTGCGTAGTTTTTCGCCCACTGATTCTGCCAGTGCAGCGTGAGTGCACTTAGTCCCACCAAGGAAAAGCCCAACCCGACGAGAACCCCTGTGGAGACTTTGTGGAGGCTGGCCAGCAAGGGAGCCTGCCGCTCCACCTTTCGGCCGCTCAAGGAGCCTTGAATCAGTTGAAGGGAGCCTTCTCCCAGTGGGGTGGCTTGCGAACGCCCCCGCCGAGGTCGCTTCCCTGGCGTGCGCGCTGGACGCGCGGGCAGGGAAGAGGGGAACGGGGAAGCGGAAGGCGTGGCAACCAAGGAACGGTGCTCGAAGCTGTGCAAGTGAACCACCCCGAGGGCCCCTCAGCAAGGATCGGCGCTCATCTGGCGAGCAACACCAAATTGAGGAAGGTGAGGCTGTTCCAGAGCGCATGCAGACAGACCGAGGTGCTCAGTCGTCCGCTCTGCCAGCGCAACACCCCCAAACCCATTCCCAGCACTGTCAGGGGGACCAGCTCTCCCAAGCTGAGATGAGCTGTTGCGAAGACCAGGGCGCTCATCAGCACAGCAACGACGGGGCCGAGATAGCGACCCAACACCGGCAGCAACACCCCGCGAAACAGTGTTTCTTCGAACACAGGAGCCAGCACCACGGCGGTGAGCGCAAAGGCGAGCAGGGCGACGCCATCGGAACTGTTGAGCACCATCTCCAAGAGGGGATTGCTTCCCCCGGGATCCGCCCAGACCAGCTGCAGCAACCAACTGACGAGCGCCACCAGCGGAAGCATCATCAGGAACACCTTGAAGGCCGGAACGGTGACGGCCTTCAGGGGCTTCCAGCCCCATTGCAGCCACCCTCCTCTGGGAGCGGCTGTCTTGCCTCGCAACATGAGAAAGAGGATCGCCAAGGGCGCGAGCATCAGGGTGAGATACGACCCCAAAACCTCCACCCCTTGCCGAGTGGCTGCGGGAAAACCTGCCGCTGAGAGCAATCGCTGGAGAGGACCTTGGGTGAGGGCGGGCAAGAACACTTCGCCCAGCAACACAAATCCGCCTGCGATCAGAAGGGTGGCATCCACCACCGAGAGTGGAGGGCCCACCAAGGGTGGAGGCGAAGGCAGGAGCCCACGTTGCAGGAGCCAAAGCCGGCGCACCAAAAGGACCACCCCGGCCATCATCAGCAGGGCAGGAAAGAGCGTGAGGGTGAAGAGGCGCAACAACAGCCATGGCGCCAGACGGCTCGCCGGGCAGGCATTGGTGGGGCCGCCGAGCTGCTCGCAGCCCAGTTGAGCCACCAGACTCCGCTCCCCCCAAGGGGCGAGCAGGGCTTCCTGCTGTTGCGGAGTGAGTTTGGTTGGACGGTCCAGCGCCTTCAGGAGTGGACGGCGTGGGGCGTCCACCTGGGGCGTGAGCTCAGCAAGAGCTGGAGCCTGTGGGTTTTTCGCCTTCTCGCCCTTGCTGCGCTGGAGCAGGACCAATTCCAGGCGCTGGGCGGCGAGGGGAGGAGAGGCTGAATCCTTGCTGAGCTTCGTGAGCGCTTCGATCAGCGTGCCTCGCGGGTCGTTCCCCACCAGGAGTGGTCGCAAGGAAGAGGGCAGGGCCTCCGCTGCGAGAACGGCGAGTTCCATTTGCCGGATGTCCAGCGCATTGACGACGGAGGGCCGCGAGAGACTCTCGCTGAGTCCGCCGATCCAGATCAGTGCACTCAACATCAGGGCGAGCACCGACAGGAGTCCCTTCCATCCCCTCGCTCCCTCCCATGGCGATGGGGCCTTGGCTGGTTGTTCAGTGATGGTGGAGGTGGAAGGGGCCTGACCAGCCACGAGGTCTTGCTGCAGTGGGGGGAATGGATGGGATTCTGGTCCCATACAGTTGCGATCGTCCGAGCGATCCCGGCCGTGCCCCTTCGTCTCGTGCTCGTGCGTCATGGCTTGAGCACATTCAACCTGGAGCTCAGGATCCAAGGCAGAGATGATCTCTCCACGCTCTCAGCGGAGGGCCTGCAGCAGGCCCGTCTCACCGGTGTGGCCCTCCAGGATGTGCCCTTCAGCACGGCTTACAGCTCTCCCCTGACCCGGGCGAGGGACACCGCCACGGCCCTCTTGGATGGGGCTGGCAAGACGATCCCCGTGCAGCTGGATGACGATCTGCGGGAAGTGGATCTCGATCCCTGGAGCGGCTTGCGTCGCCAGGAGGTGAAAGAGCGGTATCCGGAGGAGGCGCGGATCTGGCAGATGGCCCCGGAGAGCCTGGAATTGGTGCGTCGCGACGGCAGCCGTTTCCGGCCGCTGGTGGAGCTCATGGATCAGGCCGGACGATTTGTGCAACGCGTGCTCACGCAACACAGCCCTGATCTGGCATCAGACGCCACCAGCAGCGTGCTTGTGGTGGGCCACAACGCCATCCTTCGCGCCGTGGTGTTGCAATTGCTGGGTCTTGAGGCCAAGGGCTTCCGAAGGCTGCGCATGGATAACGCCGCTGTTTCGGTGCTCAATTTGAGCCAAAACGACGGTCATCCCCTCGCCGTGCAGGTGGAATCCCTCAACAATTCCACCCATCTGGGCCTATGGCTGCCGACAGCCAAAGGCCCTCGCCTTCTGCTCGTGCGCCATGGAGAAACGGATTGGAACAAGGAAGGACGCTTTCAGGGTCAGATCGATATTCCGCTCAATCCCCAGGGGAAAAGCCAAGCCAGGGCAGCCCGCGAATTCCTCTCCTCGGTGGCGATCCAACGGGCTTACACCTCAACGATGGCGCGCCCTCGCCAGACAGCTGAAGTGATTTTGGAGCCCCATCCCGGTGTTCCGCTCACGAGCACCAGTGGGCTGATGGAAATCGGCCATGGCCTCTGGGAGGGACAGCTGGAAGGGGAGATTGCCTCCGCATGGCCAGAGCTGTTGGCCAACTGGAAAAGCGCACCACACACGGTCACCATGCCGGAGGGGGAATCCTTGCAACAGGTGTGGGATCGTTCGCTGGCCACATGGCACACCATCGTGCGGGGGCTGTCCTCTGAGGAAACCGCCCTGGTGGTGGCCCATGATGCGGTGAACAAAACCATCCTTTGCGCGCTCTTGGGCCTCACTCCAGCCGATATCTGGATGGTGAAACAGGGCAATGGTGGCGTGAGTGTGGTGGATTATCCCCATGGGCCCACAGGCTCTCCCGTGGTGAGTTGTCTCAATCTCACCGGCCACCTTGGGGGCCTGCTTGATCGCACCGCAGCGGGTGCCCTCTGAGCTGAATCACTGATGGCTACTGCCCTGCTTCTGCGACAGGTCCATGTGCTGGAGGGACCAGGGCAGCCTCCATCCCAACGGGATGTATGGCTCGAGGGTCGTCAACTCAGGGGCTGGGATGGCTGGGTCCCCTCCCCCAGCTCCACCGACGGGGTGCGGGAGATTGATGCCCAAAGTTGGTGGCTGGCACCCCCGCTGGTGGATCCCCACAGCGTCTTGGAAGAGCCATGGCTTGGACGCTCCGAGACCTTGCTGAGTCTCTCCCGTGCTGCAGCGTTGGGAGGCTATGGAACCGTTGCGCTTCTGCCTTGGGCCAGGCCATCGCGAGATCGGCCCGAGCTGTTGCAGCTGGCCTGGCAAGAGCCCCTGCGGTTGGCTTTGTGGGGAAGCTTCAGCGCAGGAGGTGGGGATCAAGATTTGGCGCTTCATGCCGAACAGATCGAGGCTGGCGCCTTAGGGATCGCCGCATCTGACAGCCTGCCGCCTCTGGCCTTGTTGGAGAGGGGACTGCGTTTAGGGGAGATGGGCCATTCTCCCGTGCTCTTGGCCCCCCGGGATCCGTCGCTGGCGCCAGAGGGGTTTGTTCGCGAACGGGTGGAGGCTCTGCGGGCGGGGTGGCCCACCGATCCACCCCTCAGTGAAACCCTCCCCCTGCAAACGCTTCTCAGTTTGCAGGCGGCCCATCCAGAGGTGAATCTGCGGCTGATGAATCTCTCCAGCAAAGAAGCCGTGGCTCTCCTGGAGGCCCACCCTGCGCCCCCGGCAGCCAGCGTCAGCTGGTGGCATCTGGTGGTAGATAGCGGCATGTTGCACCCTGCGGATGAGGGCTGGCGAGTGGTGCCCTCCCTCGGGGGGCCAGAGGATCGCCGCGCTCTGATCGAGTCCCTCAGGCAAGGCGTGCTCACCGCCGTGGCGGTGCACCATCAGCCACTGGACAGCGAGGAGCAGATGCTGCCTCTCGATCAGCGCAAGCCTGGGATTGCAGGGCATGGCATTGTCCTCTCGATGCTTTGGCAGGAGCTGGTGGGTCGGCAGGGCTGGACGGCCCAGGAGCTGTGGCAGGCCATGTGTTGGGGCCCAAGCCGCTTTTTGAATCTGCCCGAGGAGTGGTTGGCGGCGCCCACGCAGCGGTGGGTGCTTTGGAATCCGAGCCATCCCTGGCCATCACCGGCGCAGGAGAGGGGGTCTATGGCGGCCAACCTTCCCACCTTCCCTGCAGGTGGCTTGCAGGGCCGTGTCATCGCTTCAGGCTTGATGGCACAGGAGAGCTGGCCCCTTGCAACGCCCCCGCTGTGTTGAAGGGGAAAAAGCGCCAGAAGGCCCTGCCGATGATTTCTTTCTGCGGGAGAAAGGGGCCTCCAGGCCAGAAGCGCGCATCCCAACTGTTGCCGCGGTTGTCGCCAAGGACCAACACGTGCCCGGCGGGTACAACAACGTCCAATGGGGGACAGGGTCCCATCCCCCTCGCATCCACGGGGCAGGTGTTGCGCACATAGGGCTCAGGAATGGCTCGCCCGTTGATGCTCACCAGTCCTTTGGGGTTTACAACAACCCTGTCTCCTGAAACGCCGATCACCCTTTTGATGTAGGCATCGCAGGCCGGCTCTTGCAGACCCAGGAGGGGGCCGAGCAGGGGGAGATTCACCAGAACGCAGCCGAAGGGGCCAAGCCGGTGCTGGGCAGACAACACCCGATCAAAGTGATGGGGTGCATGGAAGACCACGATTTCCCCCCGCTTGGGAGGACGATTCCGATAGGAGAGCTTTTCCACCAACAGTCGGTCTTGCAATTGCAGCCCAGGCAGCATGGAACCGGAGGGGATGTAGCGGGCTTCCACGAGGAACTGGCGGATCCCGAGGGCCACCGCCAGCGTCAGCAGGATGCTCCTCCAGAAGGCCCAAGGATCCTCCCGCTCTTGTTCGGCTCTGTGGTGGTCCCCTTGATCGAAAGCCTCGCTTGCAGGGTGGGATGGTTGCTCGTGTTTTTTGCTGCTCAAAATGACTGGCTACGCAACGTGATGGGGTTGGTCCCTGGGTTGGGCCAGCGTTGATCCTAAACAAGAGGCAGATTAGACTCGCATCCGCGAGCGAAGCTATGGCGCGGCCCCGCTGGCACGAGGCTCTGTCTCAGCCAAGAAACAGGATCTGGAAGGGCTGGGAGCGTTTCGTTGCGTTCTGGGCTGTAGTGAACCTGGCCCTGGTCGCTGTGAATCTCACCTACGTCCCCTTGCGGCCGTTCTGGCTTCAGCGCACCCTCCACCCGTTTCCCGCTGTCCCCTGGGGGGTGTCGGTGCCGCTGCTGCCCAACATCACGCCTTGGATGGACAGCCTCAAGGGCATCGAGCCCCATCGGGATACCGAAAGCTTTGCCTTGCAATTTGAAAAGCTCGACGCGGCCATGCAAGGCCATCAAGCCGGTTCACCGTTGTCCCCCCAACAGCTGCAGCTCCTGACGCGGCAGGTGCAGCTGAGCCAAACGATGATCGATACGGATCCCTTTCGGGCCACGCTCGGATCGGGCACCTTGGAGACGATCAAAATCCTTCTGCTCCAGAGAGCCACGCGATACGCCGGAAAGGGGCAGGTGGACGACTCCTCCAAAATGGCTGTGGGCTTGTTGCTGAGCCCAGAGTGGCTCCGCACCCATCCCTGGACTGAGGAGAGGAGGTTTTGGCAGAGGCAGGTGCTGCCCCTGATGGCGCGGAATTATTGGCGATCCACCGGTCAAAATGGTCGACCTACGGATCATTTTTGGCGCTACGACCTGCTGCTGTTCCAGAGTGTTTTTCTTCTGGATATTGTGCTGCGGGCCGTCCGGTTGCGTCAGAGGCTGCCTGGCCTGAGCTGGCGAGATGCCTTTCTCAGACGTTGGATTGACCTGCCCCTGTTGCTTCCTTTTTGGCGTTGGCTGCGGCTTGCACCCGTGTTGGAGCGCCTCCACAGCGAGCGACTGATCAACCTTGAGCCTTTGCGGGCCGTGATGAGCCGAGGAGTGGTGGCGCTCCTGGCGCTGGAACTCTTCGAGGTTCTCGCTCTGCAGGTGCTTGATGGTGTGCAGCAGCAGGTGCGATCCAAACGGTGGCCCATGCGTTTGCGGGCGCTGCGCAGCCATCAAACGGTGATGAGTCAGGAAGAGAGAGAGGTGGTGGAGCTTGTGCGGCTCTGGGGCCCACTCTTGCTCGTTCAGGTGGCGCCAAGGCTGGCGCCTGAATTGCAGGGGGTGTTGGGCCATGCCATGCAACAAAGCTTGCAACGCACCCTGGTGCCGGCTCCCCTGAGGCAATTGCAACCCTTGCTTGAGGTGGAGCAGGGCTTCAGCAGGCAGTTGGCCCAGGGGGTGGTGGAGAGCCTGCTGGATCTCTCAAAAAGTGCTGGATCACGCCTCGGCCGAAGGGATGATGAGCAACTGAGATTGATGCAACATTTCATCGACCGTTTTTGGGAGGAACTGGCCCTGGCTCTCGAGGAGGGGCCGGCCCTGGAACGATCCCAGGAGTTGGTATGTGCTGCCCTCGAACGCATCAAACGCACTTATCTCAGTCAAATCAGCCGGACAGGCATTCAAGGGCTGATCGAGGAGCTCGATCAGCTGATGAATCGGGAAACGGAGGAACCACCAGGAGAAGGGGATCCTTTGGAGATGGCCCTATCGAAAGGGGAAGGGTAGACCTCCCCCTCAGCAACACACCCCAAGAATGCCTCAAGCTGGATCAGCGTCGCTTGATGAAGGACTTCAGGGCACCAACCAGGCTGTTGGAGCCTTGGCCTACACCGCCTTCCGGGCGGGTGCGGACGGTGACATCCCCATTGACAGTGGTGCGGCAGCTGAGGCGATAGGTGGCGGGACGGTCAGCCAGGTAGACCTCCTCCACATCTGAGCGGGGGGAAAGGTTTCGGGCACCCTCGAGGACTTCCATCACGCAGGTGCCGCACTGACCCAACCCTCCGCAGTTGTTGAGGTTGTTCAGTCCGTTGTAGGGGTTGATGCCAGCATCCAGGGCGGCTTTGCGCAAGTTGGCGCCTTCGATGCAACCCACCTGCTGGCCTTCACGTTCGAAACGGATGGTGGGCACGATGAATCTGGGGGGTACGCGCCGCCCAACTTAGGGCACCTTGGGCCCCGATTCATCCAGAGCGGGGGGGGAAGACCAACCAGAAGCCCTTCATCGCATCCTTTAGGCTGACCAAAATTTCTAGGGCCATCCAGAACTGATGAGCCGTCCCGGATACGACACGCTGGTCGAACGTCTGATTCCCGGTTACACCAGCCTGGCCCGTCTTTCAGTTTCTCTGCTGGCTGCGTCGCCTCGGGCCCATCGGCAAGGCAGCTCGGTGTTGGTGGCGGGATGTGGTTCCGGGGCTGAGCTGCTTGAGGCCAGAAGGCTCCGGCCTGATTGGGCGCTAACGGGATTGGATCCGTCTGCGGCCATGTTGGCCATCGCCCAACACAAACTGCAGCTGCCGCCTCAGGATCCAGAATCGATCCCAGCTCCCCTTCCTTCAGCTCCACCCATTTGCTGGATCGAGGGAACGGTGCAAGATCTTCCCCCTGAGCCTTCCTTTGATGGGGCGATGGCGGTTTTGGTCCTGCAGGGACTTCCAGACGACGGCCAAAAACTGCGATTTCTTTCGTCCCTGTCCCGCAGCTTGCATGCGGGTGCTCAAGTGGTGCTAATCGATCAGATGCAGCCAGAGCGCAACGGTATCGAAGCGCAACTGATTGCCGCGCGCCTCACCTTCCAAGGGGGGAATTCCCCTGCTGAAGGCATGCAATCGCCACTGGAGGCCTTGGGTGAGGTGCATCCCATCAGCCTGGCCCGCTTGTCAGGGTTGTTGGAAGCAACTGGATTCAGCGACCCTCTTCCGGTGTTCCGAGCGTTGGACTACGAAGGGTTCCTCTTGCAACGTTTGCCCTGAGGCAGTTGCGAGATTCAACAAGGGATAAGCAACCCGTTTGGCATTGTTTTGATCCCTCAGCGCCTGCAGCTCATCCGGTGCCACATCAAGGTTGTCGAGCCGCTCGCGAATGGCCATCAGTTCGCTCAAGATCGAGCCAAGCAGTTGTTGAGTGGCCGTTGAGGGTGCATTCAACACCTCAACCGTCACCTCCTTGATCCGGAGCACATCCCGGGCAAAGCGGGCCACCTCATTGGCATGGAACATCAGGGGTTGCTTGATGTCGCTGCGGAACTCAGGGTTGAGCTTGCGTGGGTTGAAGGGGGGGTTGATGTTGCGTGGATCGGTGTTCGTGTAGCGGTAGACGGAGGCTCTGGAGCGATTGAGAGCCTTTTGGACCTCGTCGATACCGATAAGCGACTGAGCGGCACTGTCGGTCTCACCGGAAGCCGAAAGGGAAACAATCTCATCGGTTGAATGCTCGACCGAAAGGCCAACAGCTTCGGTGGAAGGCCGACTGGGTTGAGCAAACATAAGGCGAGACCTAACTGGGACTGCGAATTTGTCGAGACCGTAGCAGAGGTTTTCGCTGACGCCAAAACGATTGGACACACGCTCAGACGCCCACCGGGCCGGCCAGTGATAGGTTCCAATCCCCGTTTTCCTTCCCATGCGCGTCTCCCGCATGCTGCTGGTGACACTGCGCGATGAGCCAGCGGAAGCCGAGATCGTCTCCCACAAGCTTCTTCTCAGGGCCGGTTTCATCCGGCGGGTGTCCGCCGGGATTTATGCGTATTTGCCTCTGATGTGGCGTGTTTTGCAGAAAATCTCGGCGATTGTGCGTGAGGAAATGGACACGATTGGATCCTTGGAAACGCTGCTGCCCCAGCTTCAGCCCGCTGAGCTCTGGGAACGTAGCGGCCGCTGGGCCGGCTACACCGCAGGCGAGGGAATCATGTTCCACTTGCGCGATCGTCAAGGTCGAGAATTGGGTTTGGGGCCAACCCATGAGGAGGTGGTGACGGCCCTGGCTGGTGATTTGTTGCGTTCCTATCGCCAGCTGCCGGTGTGCCTTTATCAAATCCAGAGCAAATTTCGAGATGAGATCCGGCCCCGGTTTGGTTTGATGCGCGGCAGGGAATTCATCATGAAGGATGCCTATTCATTCCATGCCGATGAGGAGTGTCTCAGGCAGACCTATGCCCAGATGGATGGGGCGTACAGAAGGATCTTTCGGCGTTGCGGGTTGCGCACGGTTGCCGTGGAGGCCGACAGCGGCGCGATCGGTGGTTCGGCCAGCCAGGAGTTCATGGTCACGGCTGAGGCTGGTGAGGATTTGATCCTGGCCAGCCCCGATGGTTGCTACGCGGCCAACCAGGAGCGGGCGGTCTCCCTGCCACCTGAAGCCCTTCCTCTGGCTGTCCAGCCCTGCTCAGAGCTTTCCACTCCCGCCCAGGTCAGCATCGCTGATCTCTGCGGCGCCAATGGGTTCCATCCATCCCAGATTGTGAAAGTGCTCCTGATGCTGGCGCGCTTTGCGGAGGGCCGCCCCCAGCCTGTGTTGATCAGCCTGCGTGGCGATCAACAATTGAATCTGGTGAAGCTCAGCAACGCTCTCCAAGCCCGGGTTGTTGGTCAAGGCGCCCTGCTTCAGGTCGTTCCCATCGAACCGGACCACCTGACGAGCGAAGGCTTATCCCCCCTGCCGTTTGGATCGTTGGGCCCCCATCTGGAGGAGGCGGCCTTTCATGGGGCCAAAACCTGGAGCCCGCGGCTGTTGCGCCTGGCCGATGGCACGGCCACGGAGCTGGCTTGTTTCGTCTGTGGTGCCAATCGAAAGGATGTGCATCTGGTGGGTGCCACTTGGGCTGAGCTCAAGGCGATGCCCGAGGCTCTCGATTTGCGGGAAGCCCAAAGCGGCGATCGCTGCCTGCATGATCCCTCCCAGCAATTGGAAGCCGCTCGCGGCATTGAGGTGGGCCATATCTTTCAGTTGGGTCGCAAGTATTCACAGGCCCTTGCCGCCACCTTCACGACCGAGAAAGGCGAGGAAGAACCCCTGTGGATGGGCTGCTACGGCATCGGCGTGTCCCGTCTCGCCCAGGCGGCGGTGGAGCAACTCCACGATGGCCAGGGCATCTGTTGGCCCGTTTCGATTGCACCCTTCGAAGTGATTGTGGTGATTGCCAACACGCAAGACCAAACCCAGCTGGCCGTGGCTGAATCCCTCTACGACAATCTCTGTCAATCCGGCTTGCAAACCTTGTTGGATGACCGCCAAGAACGGGCTGGCGTGAAATTTAAAGATGCCGATCTTCTGGGCATTCCCTACCGTGTGGTCGTCGGTCGCGGGGCAGCTGGCGGCATGGTGGAGGTGGTGGTGCGACGAGGTGGTGAGACGGTGGAGTTGGCCGCCGCCAACGTGCCCGCCTGGCTCCAGGAGCGGGTTGCTGTGGAGCGGGCGGGCCTGAGCTAGGGCTGGCCACCGAGGAGCCCCGTAGGATCAGGAGGTTGCCCCTCTCCCCATGGCTGCAGTCCTGAGCCCCCTTCTGCGCTTTGTCCGCCAGGCAGGTCACGTGCTTTTCGGATGGCTGCCCCGGTTGCGGCCGGCGGTTCTGGCGCTTGCCCTGATCGGCTGCCTCGCCCTCTCCGCGTGCAGCGGTGGAGGGTTGTTGAGTGGCAACTACGTGGATGACACCCAGGCCGTCACGCAATCCCTGCTCAGCACCATTGCACTGCCCGCCGATGACCCGGGGGTGGCAGACGCGGTGACCCAGGCCCGAGCCCTGATCAGTGATTACATGGCTCGCTACCGTCCGCGCGCCGCGGTGAATGGTCTCTCCTCCTTCACCACAATGCAAACGGCCCTGAACTCACTGGCCAGCCATTACGCCACCTATGCCAACCGCCCCTTGCCGGATGCCCTGCGCAGCCGGGTGCAAAAGGAGCTGCAGCAGGCCGCAACAAGTGCAAGCAAAGGGGCCTAGTCCCCCCTCCTGTGAAGTTCGAAGCCAAGCTTTTGACGAAATCACCTTCGGTCTGAGAAGCTCCTCCTTTGTGCTCGAAAGCGGCTTACGGCCGCGGTCTCCTTGGCAAACGTTGTCGTAATCGGTGGACAGTGGGGCGATGAGGGCAAGGGAAAAATCACCGATCTGCTCAGCCGATCCGCCGACGTTGTCGTTCGCTATCAAGGTGGTGTAAACGCTGGCCACACCATCGTTGTGGATGAACGGGTGCTGAAGCTGCACCTGATTCCCTCCGGCATCCTTTATCCCGACACCATCTGCCTGATCGGGTCGGGAACGGTGGTCGATCCCCGCGTGATGCTTGGCGAGCTCGACATGCTCATGGCTTGCGGCATCAGTCCCTCCGGCCTCAAGCTCGCCTCCACGGCCCATGTCACCATGCCCTACCACCGCCTGCTGGATCAGGCGATGGAGCAGCGGCGTGGCGAGCGGCGGATCGGCACCACGGGCCGAGGGATCGGGCCCACCTATGCCGATAAGTCGGAACGCAATGGGATCCGGGTGATTGACCTCCTGGACGTGGACCGTTTGCGAGACCGGCTGTTGGGACCCTTGGCCGAAAAAAATGATCTGATGCAAAGGGTCTACGGCCTGGATCCCCTCGATCCTGAAGCGGTGATTGATGAATATGCCGCTTATGGTCAACGGCTGGCCCCCTTCGTGGTGGATTGCACCCGCGTCATCCATGAGGCGGCAAGGGCGCGCAAAAACATCTTGTTCGAGGGAGCCCAGGGCACCTTGCTCGACCTGGACCACGGCACCTACCCCTACGTGACCTCCTCCAATCCCGTCTCGGGGGGGGCTTGCATTGGTGCGGGAGTCGGTCCCACCCTGATCGACCGTGTGATTGGCGTCGCCAAGGCCTACACCACGCGCGTCGGGGAGGGTCCCTTCCCGACCGAGCTGGAAGGCAGCTTGAATGACCATCTCTGTGACCGCGGCCATGAATTCGGCACCACCACGGGGCGGCGGCGGCGCTGTGGCTGGTTCGATGGGGTGATCGGCCGTTACGCCGTTCAGGTCAACGGTTTGGATTGTCTGGCGATCACCAAGCTTGATGTGCTCGACGAACTGGATGAGATCCAGGTGTGTGTGGCCTATGAGCTGGATGGGGCGCGCATCGAGCATTTCCCCAGCAGCGCTGAAGATTTCGCCCGTTGCCGCCCCACCTATGTCTCCCTGCCAGGCTGGCAATGCTCCACCGCGGCCTGCCGGCGCCTTGAAGATCTGCCCGCGGCAGCCATGGCCTATTTGCGCTTCCTTGCTGAGCTGATGGAGGTGCCGATCGCAATCGTCTCCCTCGGAGCCCAGCGAGACCAAACCATCGTGGTGGAAGATCCGATCCACGGTCCGAAGCGAGCTCTCCTCCATCTCTGAACGTCAGGATCACCGCTCGCCTTCCCCTGTTCCCCGAATTTTTTTGCCATGTCTTCCGCAACCTCCAAGCCGTTTGATGTGGTTGGCATCGGCAACGCCATCGTCGATGTCCTGGTTCAGACGGATGAGGCGTTCCTGGAGGACCATGGGCTCACCAAGGGCACCATGGCCCTGGTGGATCAACACCAGGCTGACAGGCTCTATGCCAGCCTCGGCCCTGGCTTGGAAACCTCAGGGGGCTCTGCTGCCAACACCCTGGCGGGCCTGGCCCAGCTGGGGGGGCACGCGGGCTTCATCGGCAGGGTGCGCGACGATCAGCTCGGGGCCATTTTTGCCCACGACATTCGTTCCGTTGGCGCCCATTTCGAGACGCCTGCCGCCACCGCTGGCCCCTCCACAGCCCGCTGTTTGATCCTGGTCACCCCCGATGCCCAACGCACGATGTGCACCTACCTCGGCGCTTCGGTGAATCTCCATCCAGAGGATCTCGATCTCGATCTGGTTCGACAGGCCAAGGTGCTCTACCTGGAGGGTTATCTCTGGGATAGCGATGAGGCCAAGCAGGCCTTCATCGCGGCCGCCAAGGTGATGCGTGAGAGCGGCGGTGAGGTGGCTCTCTCCCTATCGGATGCCTTTTGCGTGGATCGCCATCGCGACAGCTTCCAGGAGTTGGTGGATGGCCATGTGGACATTCTCTTTGCCAACGAGATGGAGATCACCTCGCTCTACAAAGCCAATCATTTTGAGGAGGCTGTGGAGCAGGTGCGGGGACGCTGCCGGGTGGCTGCCCTCACGCGCAGCGCGGAAGGGTCGCTGGTGTTGAACAGTGAGCAGAGCCTGCCGATTGCTCCTTACCATCTCGGCACCTTGGTGGACACCACCGGAGCGGGGGATCTCTATGCCGCAGGCTTCCTCTACGGATACACCCAGGGCGAGAGCCTCGAGCGATGTGGCCGCCTTGGATCCCTCTGCGCCGGCCAGGTGGTCACCCAGCTGGGTCCACGCCCTCTGAGCTCCTTGAGCGACTTGGTGGCCCGCCATCTTTGAGACCCTTCCCCCAGAGCTGCTCGGCACACCATTTCCCGTAGGCTCCTTGGCTGTGGGCGTGGAGGGTGATCCACTCCGGCGTGTCATAGCTGTGCAGGGCCATCACCTGTTGATGGAGCGCCTCCAAGCCAGGCTGGTGGGTTTTGAGCAGCAGCTGCACTTCCTCGCTGCGGGTGAGACGGCCCTGCCATCGGTAAAGCGAGATGACGGGCATCAGGGACACACAGGCCACGAGCCCCTTTTGCAGCAAGGCTTCAGCGAGGCTTTCCGCCTTCTCCAGGCTGGCTTCCGTCGTCAGCACCAAGACAAGCGATCCGTCGCTCGCTCCAGCTGTGGCTGCCGTCATCTCGCGCCTTCCCAGGGTTGCCCACGTGTTCTATCAGCTCTGTGAAGGGCAGTTGCTTCGTGCCTTCCGGTTCGGCAGGCCGCTGCAACAACAGGAGCCGCAGATCCAGCTCGGAGGCCATGCGCAGCCACAGGGCTTCGCTCACCCCTCCCGATTGACGGCACAAGATCGTGTCAATCTGCCAGTGACGGCAGAGGGCCTTCTCCACGGCTCCGTCTGCAGTGGGGCGGAAGCAGGCGATGCGTTTCGGAGGGAGTCCAGCCTGCAAGGCCTGACGGATCGCTTGGGGATGGGGAAGCACCCGGCTGTGCAGGAGAGCCCCTGCGCTGTGAAGGGAAGCCTCTTTGAGATGCCGGGAGCCGATGGCCAGCAAAAGACGTTCGCCTCCGATCCGATGGGATGACAGCTCGCCCATCTGGCGGAGCGGAATGGCTTGCGGGGCTGACAAAGGTGGCCGTTGCAGTCTTAGGAGTCGCTCTGGCCGGTTCTGAGTGGCCTCAGCTGCCGCGGAGCTGATCTGGGAGGCAAAGGGATGGCTGGCGTCAATCACCCAATCAAAACGATCCCCCTGCCGCTCCGCCTCCTGCAAGGCCGATCGCAGGCCCTCGGCTCCAGCGATGGGTCCCACCATCAGCTCCAGCCGGGGATGGCTGGCATAGGGCGTGCAGGCAGAAGGGGTCACAACGCTCACCCGCAGGCGCCATCCACGATTGAGAAAGTGCTTGGCCAGCTCAGGGCCCTCCCCAGTGCCGGCAATCAACCAAAGCCGCCCCACCTTCAGCTTCTCTGGCATGGCGGCCGGGCGGGGGTTGCGCTGGGGGATGGGCGCGCATGCATCAGGATGGAGCCTGCTCAAAGCGGGAGAGGGTGTGAATCACTGTTTGCTGGAAGTGGAGGTGCTGGAAGCACCCCAGGTGCGTTACACCCAGGACAACCAGACGCCGGTGGCGGAGATGACGGCCCGCTTCGATGGCCTCAGACCTGAAGACCCTCCTGGTCAGATCAAGGTTGTCGGTTGGGGCAACTTGGCGAGCGATCTGCAGAACCGGGTCCAGGTGGGTCAGCGCCTGGTGCTTGAGGGTCGGCTGCGGATGAACACCGTGACGCGCCAAGACGGTGTGAAAGAGAAACGGGCGGAGCTCACCCTGGCCCGCCTCCACCCGATGGGTGCAACGGCTCCAGCGGCCTCGCCTGCGGCAGCTCCCCAGCCCACTCCTGTCGCTGGCACGCCGGGGCGAAGGGGCTCTACCAAACCTGCCCAGCCCCAACCCATGGGAGATGCCCCCCCCACACGCACAGCGCCTGTGTGGAACACCTCTCCGTTGGTGCCCGATGATTTGGGTGATGGGGAGGACGAGATCCCGTTTTGAGTCTTGGACCAGCATCCCGACCTAACTCAGCCGATCCGCGGCTTGATCGAGCAGCTGTCCCATTTCGCGCTCCAGCGCCGCCAGATCGAGCCGCCACTCCGGCCAGCGTCCGCTGTCGAGCTCGCGCAGCAGCCAGAGCCGATCCTCCTGCAGTTTCTCCAACAGTTGTTGCAGCTCCTCGCTGCCCGATCCCCCGGAGGAAGCTTGCCCGGCAGAGGGGGAAGAGGGCGGTTGGCTCATAACTGCGTTGGAAGGTTTCCCCATCCTGGCCTCTCCTGCAGGAAGATGGCTTGATGCAAAGTCTCCGCTCTCCTGGCACCCTCGTCACCCTCGCCGGTGCGGCCCTCACGGTGATCGGCTCACTGGCCTATGTGAGCGAAAATCCCAATCTGAGTCTGCCCACGATTTTCTACGGCATCCCCATCCTTCTAGGGGGGTTGGCTTTGAAATCATCGGAGCTCCCCCCCCCGGCTCGCCTCACGCCTGCAGGCCAGTTCCGCGAGTTGCGCCTTGCCTCCGCCAGCGAGCCACTTCGCAAGCTCCTTGCCGATGTCGATCGTTGGCGCTATGGCCAAAAGGTGCATCTTGAGAGTTCGCTGGAGGCTTTGAAGCTGTGGGATGAGCAGGACCCGCCGACGCTGGTCTCCGTGGAGGAGCTGGCTCTGCCGGAGGGCTATGGGCTGTGTCTCACGTTTGCCATGGGCGGTGTGGCGTTTTCCCGCTGGCAGGGCTGCCAAGAGCGGTTGGGGCGTTTCTTTGGCCCTGGCTTGCAGGCTGAGCTCACCCAACTGGCCGAAGACCGCCTTGCTCTCACCCTGAAGCCGGCCCTGCCGGTGCCCAGCGAGGCCCCCGCCGATCCCTCTCCATCCCTTCCCACCCCGTGACAACTGATCCCCTGATCCACCCGGAGGAATCCTCCCGGGTGTCGGTGCTGAGTGAGGCTCTCCCTTACATCCAGCGCTTCGCAGGCCGGCAGGTGGTGGTGAAGTATGGCGGCGCAGCCATGGTGGAGGAGGGCTTGCGCGAGGCTGTGTTTCGCGATTTGGCCTTGCTGGCCTGCGTGGGGGTGCGGCCCATCGTGGTGCATGGTGGCGGGCCGGAGATCAACCAATGGTTGAAGCGCCTGCAGATCGAGCCTCAGTTTCGCGATGGCCTTCGTGTCACCGATGCCGACACGATGGATGTGGTGGAAATGGTGTTGGTGGGGCGCGTAAACAAGCAAATCGTCAATGGTTTGATCCGCGTAGGCGGTCGGGCGGTTGGTTTGAGCGGTTGTGATGGCTCCCTTGTGGCTGCCCGCCCCCTTGGCGAGAGCCATGGGCTGGTGGGGGAGGTGGCCTCGGTCAATCCCGCGGTGCTCACCCCGCTCCTGGAGGCGGGGTACATCCCGGTGATTTCCAGCGTCGCCCCGGATCAGTCCGGCCAAATGCACAACATCAATGCCGATACCGTGGCTGGGGAATTGGCAGCGGCCCTCCAGGCGGAGAAGTTGATTTTGCTCACCGACACCGCGGGCATCCTGCGGGATCGCACGGATCCGGCCAGCCTCCTGCGGCAGATCACCCTGAGTGAGGCCCGCGCCTTGATCGCTGAAGGGGTGGTGCAGGGAGGCATGACACCCAAGACGGAGTGTTGCATCCGCGCTCTCGCCCAAGGAGTGGCTGCTGCCCACATCGTTGACGGGCGGGTGCCCCATTCCCTGTTGCTGGAAGTGTTCACCAATGCGGGCATCGGCACCATGGTGGTGGGGAGTCCTCGGCGGTTGCAGACCTGATCGTGCCATGGGCTTGGAGTCGGATCCCCTCACCACTGGCTTGGCTGAGGCCAAGCTGGCCATTGAGCGAGGCAACTACGGGCAGGCGGTGCGGCTCTTGGAGCCCCTCTGTGAGACATACACCCCCTTGCAACCGGGGGGTGACACGCTGCGGCTTCTCCTGGCAACAGCGTTGATGGGGCAGGGCCAAAGCGAGCGGGCCGCGAGCTGTTGCCGCAGTCTGTTGAACTCTGCCAACCCCCAGCGGCGTGCTCAGGCCCGCGACCTGCTGCAAGTGTTGGAGGCGCCCGCCCTGAGGCGGCCTCGAAACTGGTCGCTCACCCTGCCACGGCTCGATCAGGCAGAACCCTTGGAGGGCGTTGCGAGCCCCGCTCGAGCCCCCCTCCGGCCGAAGACCGCCCCCCCCCCGGACCATCCCCCCGTCGGACCGACCCGGAGTCCCAGGGGATTTGTCGCTTTCACGTTGGTGGTGGTGGTGGTTTGGCTGCTGAGCGCCCTGCTCTCCGGATGCCTGAGGGTGGAGACCCAGATCGATTTGGACGGGCCGGGCCGGATGCATGTGCGGCATCGGCTGGAACCGATCGCTGGCGCCCAGCTGCCCTTTCAGTCTCGACTGGCCGCGGCTCTCGCCGCTGGAGAGGCTCCTTACCGGGCGAGGCAAGAGGGTGCGACAACCCTTCTGGAGAGCCCGCTGCTGACACCACGTGACGCCGGCCCTTCGCTCCAAGCCACCATCGCTCAGGCTGCCGCGTTGGCGGGCCTCTCCCTGCCCGAGGCCGCCTTGGATTGGCAGGAGAGAAATTGGTTGCTCGGCGTGCAGCAACACCTCCAGATCAGCGTGGATCTCCGCACCATGCCCACGCCGCCCGGGCTTGCCTTGAACCTTCGCCTCCACCCCCTCAGCCAGCGGGCCATTCGCAGGGCCCTGCCCCTGCCGGTCCGCTCCGTCGGAGGCGGCCAAGCTCTGATCTGGCCTCTGAAGCTTGGCCAGATCAACACCCTGGAGATCCGATGCTGGCGTTGGAGTCCCCTCGGGGTTGGAGGGTTGCTGATCGCCGCCGGTTTGCTGTTGGTGGTGCAGCTCCAGCGGATGCGCGTGCGTCTGGGGATGGGCCTGCCAGAGTTGCCGGCTTGAGGGGGGCTTAAAGGTTGAGGGGATCGGGATCGATGGCCAACGAAACCGTGCGGTGAAGTCCCTGGCGCAGCTCCTGCTCCGTTGGCAGCGGCAAGGCTGAGGCTGCAGGACCATGCAGCAAGAGCTGCCAGCGGCTGCGCCCGGCCACCCGAGCCACCGGCGCAGGGGCTGGACCGATCAGGGCCCACTGCTTGGCTTCCACCTCGGGCCGGATCCGCTCCGCCAGGGCTGTGGCGGCTGTGGCGGTCGTGCTGGCGGAGGGCCCCGCCAGCCTCAGCAAGCAGGCGCGGCTGAAGGGCACCAGCCACCCGCTCTGTCGCAGCTGGGCCTCCTCCACCAGAAATTGCTCGTAGCGACCGTCCACAAGGTGGCGGATCACGGGATGGTCTGGGGAATACGTTTGCACCAGCAGTTCGCCGGGTTGTTCGCCGCGGCCGGCGCGGCCGGCCAGCTGAAAGAGCAGTTGCAAGCAGTGTTCCGCCGAGCGCAGGTCGGGCCGATGCAGGAGCCCGTCCGCCGCAAGAACGGCGGCCAGGGTGACGCTCGGCAGATCCATCCCTTTGGCAAGCATCTGTGTCCCCACAAGCACATCCGCCTGGCCATTCCCGAACGCCTCAAGCACCCGTCGGTGCCCATCGCGACCCCGTGTGCTATCAGCGTCGAAACGGAGCACCCGGAGTCCCTCCAACTCGGCTGCGAGCTGTTCCATCACGCGCTGGGTCCCCGCCCCGAAGGGTTTGAACGCGCTGGACCCGCAGCTCGGACACCGATGGGCCATGTCCTGGCGATGGTCGCACCAGTGGCAGCGCAGCCATTCCATGCCATCGCTGCGGCGATGCACCGTGAGGGCCACGTCACAGTTGGGGCATTGCACCACGGTGCCACAGCTGCGACAGCTGAGAAAACTCCGATAGCCCCGCCTGGGCACAAGGATGACGGCCTGTTCGTCCCGCTGGCGAAGGGCGTCCAATCGATCCAGCAGGGGCCGACTGAGCAAGCGGCGATGTCCTTCAGCCAGTTCCTGCCGCATGTCCACCACATGCACCTCTGGCATGGGCCTGGCTCCGATCCGCTCAGGAAGGGTCAGCAAGAGGGCCCTCCCTTCCACTGGACGGGCCGCCCACCAGCTCTCCAAGGAGGGGGTAGCGCTTCCCAGCACGAGGGTGGCCCCTTCCTGGCGGCAGCGAAGCCTCGCCACATCCCTTGCGTGGTAACAGGGCATGGGGCTCTCCTGTTTCCAGGAGGAGTCATGCTCCTCATCAAGAACGATCAGCCCCAGGGGGGAGAGCGGTAGAAAAACGGCCGATCGGGTCCCCACCACCAGCAGGGGCCTCTGCTCCTGGGCTCCGGCAAGACAGGCTCGCCAGCAAGCGATGCGATCTCGATCGGATACGCCGCTGTGGTACTCCTGCACGCCTTCGCCGAAGCGTTGTCTGGCCCTGTCGAGCAATTGGGGCACCAGGCCGATCTCGGGAGTGAGCAGCAGGACACTGCGACCCGCAGCCAAGTGGTGGCTGGCAAGTTGCAGATACACCTCCGTCTTGCCGGCGCCTGTCACTCCCCACAAGAGGGCTTCGCTGCCGGCTGGAGCCAGGCGAAGGCGTTTCAATGTTTCAGCCTGGGCGCTGGTGAGCACTTGGCCCTCGGATGGCACCGCGATGGGTTGCCAAACTTGCTTCTCGTGGGGCGTCACAAGGACGGTTGAGCGCTGAAGCAGGCCCCTCTGCTCGAGGCCTTGCACCAGTGCACGCCCAAAGCCATCAACAGCGATCAGATCGCGCAAGAGCCGTTTGCCGCCGTGGGTCTCGAGATGGGCCAGCAGAGATTGTTGGCGGGGCGAAAGGCCTTGATCCAGGGGGATGGACAGGCTCGAGCGATGGATGAGCCACAGCTGGCGACCCTGTGGCGAGTGTTTCCGTCGCAGCCCGAGCCAGCCCGGCGGAAGCACGCTGCGCAGGGTGCGGAAAAGGCTGGTGTGGCACTGAAGAGCCACTTCAGCCATCACATTTCGCCAGCCTGGATCGACCGCGGCCCGCTCCAGCAGACCTAAAACGGGCTGCAGCGAGGTCTCGGCAAGGTTGGCTGGACACGCTTTTAGGCAAGCCACCACCAAGCCGGCGTGAAGGCGCCCTTGCAATCTCACCTGGACGAGATCCCCTTCGGCCAGGGCCAGGCCCTGGGGGTTGGCGTAGGTGAAGATGCGCCCTTCGCTGCCGGCCTCCAGCCAGACCTCCAGCCATGCGGGGGAGTGGAGTGGCGGCTTGCCTGTTCCAGGGTCCATCCTGCTCTGTGTGTCGGGTGGAGCAGGACCAGGGGGCAAGGATTCTTGCAAACGTCTCACCCCATTCCTAAGATGGAGACAGCCAGTCCGAGAGGTTGACGATCAACCAGGCAGTATCCGGCGCCAGGGAGGGACTCCAGAATCCCAAACACATCCAAACGGATGTTTGCACCCATCCCTCGCCGCCTGACCTGGCCGTACTCCCGTCGCGCTGTTCGCTGTTCGCCGCCTCTGGTTGACAGCCATCACCACCAACCTTCCGGCGTTACTTTGTCTGCCACCTGAGGCCGTCCGTGACGGACACTTTGCCTCCAACCATCTCGAGGGAGGGCAGGGCGTTGTTTCGAGGAACATCCCCCCTTCTCCCTTTCCCTTCTTCATCTCCCTTCGCCCGAGTGCATATGAGCGCAGCCCAAGCGAATCTCGCGAGTGTTGACATCCTTGAGCCCATGGATGCCGACCTATCCAGCCACGACCCCGCCGATGGCACGGCGCTGATGGTGGCTGAAGACCTGGCCTCCGTCCCCCCGGCTGCCTTGCAGCCTGCCTCGGCGGATCCTTCGCTTGCCAAGGCCAAAGCGAAGCCCAAGACCAAGTCCAAGGCAAAGGCCAAGTCTGAGTCAAAACCCTCGGCGTCTCAGCAAGATGAGGCCATCGGAGACGATTCCCTCGACGAGGGCATCGACGTGCTGCTCGATGCGTCTGAGTTGGGGGATGCCGATGCCATGGGGCTCGCAGACGACAAAGCAGAGGTGAAGGATGCCCGCGCAGCCAAGGCCTTGGCCAGCATCAAGGTGGGTCCGAAGGGGGTGTACACCGAAGATTCCATCCGGGTGTATCTGCAAGAGATTGGCCGCATCCGACTCCTCAGGCCGGATGAGGAAATCGAGCTGGCGCGCAAAATTGCTGATCTTCTTCAACTCGAAGAGTTGGCAACCCAATTTGAGGCCGACCACGGCCACCTTCCTGACACGAAGGAATGGGCTGCGTTGGTGGAGATGCCCATCATCAAGTTTCGTCGCCGCTTGATGCTTGGCAGAAGGGCGAAAGAAAAGATGGTGCAGTCCAACCTCCGGCTTGTGGTATCGATTGCCAAGAAATACATGAATCGCGGCCTGTCCTTTCAGGATCTGATTCAGGAAGGCAGTCTGGGGCTGATCCGTGCCGCTGAAAAGTTTGATCACGAGAAGGGATACAAGTTTTCCACCTATGCCACCTGGTGGATCCGCCAAGCGATCACAAGAGCTATCGCTGATCAAAGTCGCACCATACGTCTTCCTGTACACCTTTACGAAACCATCTCCCGCATTAAGAAAACCACCAAAACCCTCTCCCAGGAGTTTGGTCGGAAGCCGACTGAAGAAGAGATCGCTGAAAGCATGGAGATGACGATCGAAAAGCTCCGTTTCATCGCCAAATCTGCCCAGTTGCCCATATCACTTGAAACACCTATAGGCAAGGAGGAAGATTCTCGTTTGGGTGACTTTATCGAAGCCGATATTGAGAATCCAGAGCAAGATGTGGCGAAAAACCTTCTGCGAGAAGATCTGGAAGGCGTGCTAGCCACCCTTAGCCCAAGGGAGAGGGATGTGCTCAGGTTGCGTTACGGTCTGGATGATGGACGCATGAAAACCCTGGAAGAGATTGGTCAAATCTTTGATGTCACAAGAGAGAGAATTCGGCAAATTGAGGCCAAGGCTCTGCGCAAGCTTAGGCATCCTAACCGAAATAGTGTCTTGAAAGAATATATTAAATAGTTCGCCATACATCCCATCTTCCCCGTGCTGCACTAAGACGTTGTCAACCAGGCTTTCTATCGTTTTGCCAACTTATAATGAGCGAGCTAATATAATTCCTATAGCCAAAGAACTCCTGCCACTTAGCAACATCTATGATTTAGAAATTATTTTTGTAGATGATGATTCCCCAGACGGAACAGCCGCTGTCGTGCGCCAGCTTGCCCAGACGTATCCGCAAGTTCGCTTGATTTGTCGTGTGGGTCGCGCTGGATTGTCGAGCGCCATCAAGGAAGGCATCCTCGACGCGGTGGGGGATTTGGTGGTGGTGATGGATTGCGATGGTCAGCACGAGCCCTCGACGGTCATCGCCGCCCTGCGCAACTTGCAAGAAACGGGAGCGGATCTCGTGATTGGTAGCCGCTTTCACTCCGAGGCCAAGATCTTGGGCCTGAGCAGCAAGCGGGAGAGAAACTCCACATTGGCCAATGCTGTGGCAAGAATGAGTTTGCCGCATTATCGAGAGTTAAGCGACTATATGAGCGGATTCTTTGCCTGCAGATTACAGTCTGTCTTGCCTTATGTGAAACAAATTGATGTTGGTGGATTCAAATTTCTTTATGAATTATTGGCCATCAGCCGCGGTCGCTTGCGGGTGGCTGAAGTGCCCCTGCAGTTTCAGCCGAGGTTTAGCGGTGAATCGAAATTAAACATTGCGATTGTTTGGGACCTCGGCATCTCGATTCTCCACACTTTGCTGTTGCGAAGTGTTCCTCGTCGCGCCATTAGTTTCGCTCTGGTCGGTGCCACGGGAATTGTGACCCACCTGTTGGTCTATGCCATCGCTCAGTATGTCTTTGTATTGCGCTTTGAGGTTGCCCAATCACTAGCTGTTATTTGTGCAGCCTCAACCAACTTTCTCATCAATAACTTGCTCACTTTCCGTTTTCAGCAGTTGCATGGGTGGTGGTTAGGGCTTGGTTTATTGCGTTTTTTGCTGGTCACCTCCATGGGGATGGTTGCCAATGTGGGGGTCTCCTCAGCCCTCTACAATCAAACCCATCAAGGCACGCTGATCGCGTTGTTCGCTGGGATCGCCGTCGACTTTGTTTGGAAATATGCAGCCTCCTCTAAATTTGTTTGGCATATCCCTTGATCGGATAAGCGTCTGCACTGCTGTTCGAAGTCAGAGTGCCGAGTATGCTCGGCTTTTGTGCAAGTTGCTTGATTCCCCGTAGAGCAATGTCTGGAGACCATGCGGTGCAACCTTTCACGAGGCTTGTTTGGCTGAGTTGTCTTGGGCTGGTCTTGTTGTGTTGGTTGGCCTTTTTTCAGGGGCTCGGCGCACTCGGCCTGATGGACAAAACTGAGGCCCTTTTCGTGGAAGTGGGCCATCAAATGTTGCTCCGCAACGACTGGATCACTCCTTGGTGGAATGGGGAGCGCTTCTTCGACTACCCCGTGTGGGGCTATTGGATGGTGGCCCTTTCCTTCCGGCTCTTTGGGGTCACGGCATGGGCCGCGCGACTCCCGGTGGCCCTGGCTGCCAGTGCAGTGGTGGGGGCAGTTTATGTCCTGGTCTTCCATTGGGGCCATGCCAGTGAGCGCCTGCAGGATCGATTCGGCAGGGGCGCTGTGGCGGCTGGCGTGTTGGCCACCTCTCCAGGCTGGATTGGTTGGGGACGCACCTCCACAACAGACATGTTTCTCTCCAGTGCCATCAGCCTGGCTCTGATGTCCTTCCTTTTGGCCCACCAGGAACCTGAACGCTCTCCCTTGGCCCCTATCGGCCGCTTCGGTTTCGCCCTGTTTTGTGGAGTGGCCGTTTTGGCGAAAGGTCCGGTGGGAGTGATCCTTCCCCTCATGGTGGTGGGTACGTTTCTTCTCCTCAGCGGGCAGTGGTCAGCGTGGCTGCATCCAGGCCGGTTGCTGGCCATGCTCATTCTTTTTTTTGGGGTCACGCTTCCCTGGTATGTCGCTGCGGCGCAGGTGAATGGGGCGGCTTTCTTGGGCGGCTTCCTTGGTTTCAGCAATCTGCAGCGCTTCACCCAAGTGATTTACGACCATCCTGGACCTCCCTGGTTCTATCTCCCCTGGCTGGTGATGCTGCTGTTTCCTTGGTCGCTTTTCCTGCCAGGATCCTTGGCATCACTTCGGTTTTGGCGTTGGGATCACTGGCGCCCCCAGAGGACATCTGATTCTTCTAACTCCAGCGTGGGTTTGTTTCTCTTGCTCTGGCTGCTCATCCCGCTGCTTTTCTTCTCCATTGCCGCAACCAAGCTGCCCGGATACATCCTGCCGATCCTGCCGGCGGGGGCCTTGTTGGTGAGTTTCTTCTTCTGGCCTTTGCCGTCGCAGCGTGCCCAATTGGCGGCTACTCACCTTCCCTTGGATCGACCAACCCGTTGGAGCGGTGGACTGGAATTGACTCTCTTGGCCGCCATGGCCGCGGCGGCCGCCCTGGCACCCCGCTGGGCCGCGAACGATCCAGCCCATCCCACGTTTGCTGCGGCCTTGCAGGGATCCGGTTTGCCCCTCCTCTTGAGCGCGTGCTTGGCCCTCACAGCCGTGACTCTGGGGGTGGTTCTCTTGAAGGGGAGGGATCGTCGTTGGTTGTGGCTCGCGAATATGGCAGGATTCCTCAGCATTCTTGCCTTTGTGGTGGCTCCTCTCGCCCCCTTGATCGACAAGGAGCGATTGCAACCGATCCGCCAGCTGGCGTCACAGGCCAAGACCCTTGCCCTGGCCGGTGAACCGTTGTGGGTGGTGGGCACCAAGCGGTACAGCACCCTGTTTTACGGCGGAGAGAGGGCGGCTTTTGTCTCTGGCAAAGGCAGCCTTGAAGATCGTCTCCGAGACGACCGCTCCAGTCTGGGCCTCTCCCACGCCAGCCAGACGGCCCGGCTTCTGGGGGACCGACGCCACCTGGAGGGCCTCGACCTGCCTCCTTCGGCGGTGCAGCGGTTGCTCAGAGTGGGAGAACAGGAGCTCTGGCGCGTGCGTCTGCCAAAAGCCAACCACGGGGGATCCCATTGAGACCCCTCTTCCTCCCCCGTGACGGCCTGGTTTTGGCGGGCTGCCTGATTGTGCTTCTTACCTTGGGACGGCTCGTGACCGCAAGCGACCAAGCCCCCCCGCTGGACCATGCAGCCCTCGATGGGTTGGGTCGGCTGTTGGCAGGCCCCGTGGGCTTTGGCTTGTTGCAGGTGTATCGCCTAAGCGGCGTGGGCTTTACAGCCCTCTTGGTGGTGGCGGCCCTGCTGTTCCTTGTGCTGAAGCGTTGGTGGAATGACTTGAAGCTTTTAGTGATGGCGACGGCGGGAATTTTGGCGATCGTGGATCTCTGGCTCAAACCGTTTTTTGATCGCGCCCGCCCCCATGCCAAATTGTTGGCGGTGGATGGCAGAAGTTTCCCGAGCGGCCATGCCGCCGGCTCCATCGCCTTTTATTTCGCCATGGTGGCCATTCTTTCCCTCCATTACCCCCATCTTCGCCGTCCGCTTCTTTTGGGAGCGAGCCTCTGGGTTGCCCTGGTTTGGCTGAGCACCCTGGTGGCTCGGGCCCACTGGCCCTCCGATCTGCTGGCTGGTGGTGCGGTAGGCCTGGCCTGGCTCACGCTTTGCATGGCGTTCTGGCGCCCGGGGGTGCGGGCATGATGCTCCCTGATGCTGTGCAGCTGGCTGATCTGCGGGGCCATCGAACCGCACCCCCGTTGACTGGCCTCCAGCGTCGTCAGCTCCAAGAGGAGTTGTTGCAACGTGTGGCTGCTTGTGAATGGTGCACCATCGGCGTGATGGCTCCAGACAGCCGAGCCGCCTTGGCTGCTCTGCGAAGCTTTGAACAGGCCTTGGGTTGGGCGTCTTTGGGAGGTCCAGAGCGAGAGGAGGGGATCGAGGGGCCAGTGTTTCTCAAGGGCCATCAACGTTCGGGACTGGTGGTGCTGCGTGAGGAGGCAGGCCTTGGGCAGGGGGTTTTGCTCACGGGACACAGTGCGGCCAACCCCGATCTCGAGGACACTTGGGGACCCCTCCCTCTGGATTTCTTTGACGTCGATCCAGCCCGGGGCCCAGAGCTTGGGACCATCGGTCTTTAGGCTGATTTGCTGTGAATGGGCAGGTTTCCCTGCCGGCCAGCCACCGATGAATGGAGCCCCCCTGCGCATCGCCTCCCGCCGCAGCCAACTCGCGATGGTGCAGACCCACTGGGTCCGGGACGCCCTGTTGCGTGCCCACCCAGGCCTGGAGATTTCCATCGAGGCCATGGCCACTCAGGGGGACAAGATTCTGGATGTGGCCCTCGCCAAGATTGGGGATAAGGGTCTCTTCACCAAGGAGTTGGAGGCCCAGATGCTCGTCGACCGGGCTGACATCGCCGTGCACAGCCTCAAGGACCTTCCCACCCAGCTCCCCGATGGCTTGATGCTCGGATGCGTCACGGAGCGGGAGGACCCTGCCGATGCGTTGGTGGTGCATGAGCGGCATCGGGACAAGCTCCTGGAGACTCTTCCGGAGGGAAGCGTGGTCGGGACCAGTTCCCTGCGGCGACTGGCCCAGTTGCGTCATCACTATCCCCATCTCACGTTCAAAGATGTGCGCGGCAATGTGATCACCCGTCTTGAGAAGCTCGATGCCGGGGAATTTGATTGTTTGATCCTGGCAGCAGCTGGTTTGGGCCGGCTTGGATTGGCAGGTCGCATCCACCAGCTCATCGATCCGGCCATCTCTCTCCATGCGGTGGGTCAAGGGGCCTTGGGCATTGAATGTCGGCAGGGAGATGGGCGGGTCTTGCAGCAGATCAAGGTGCTCGAACATCTGCCCACCACCCGTCGCTGCTTGGCGGAGCGTGCATTTCTTCGCACGTTGGAAGGTGGCTGCCAGGTGCCAATCGGGGTGAACAGCCGCTTGGAAGGAGACGTTCTTGTGCTCACTGGCATGGTGGCCAGCCTCGATGGCCAGCGGCTGATTCGGGAAGAGGCCCGCGGTGATCAGAATGATCCGGAGGCGATTGGTGTCGCCTTGGCGGACACACTGCGCCAACAGGGAGCAACAGCAATCCTGGAGGAGATCTTTGCAAGCGTCCGCCCGGGCTGCTGAGGACCGGCCGGCCTCCTCAGAGCCGAGGGCGGCGGGAATTGCTCAGCCTTTCCAATGGGGTCTGGTGGGTTGGGCGGCCCTTGTGGGCGCTCTCACGGGTTTGGCCATTGTGGGGTTCCACGAACTGTTGGGGTTCATCAACAACTTCCTCTACGGTCCTTTCGTGGAGGGTTTGCTGGTGATTGGCCGCTCGCCGGCTGCCTCTGGCTTGGCGGATGGGGGTGGGCTTGACCTTCCCCCCCTGGCACCGGAGGCAGGCACGCCGTTGAAAGCCATGGTGCAGCTCGGTCTGGATGGCCTTGGTTGGCTAGCTCCCGCCGTTCCTCCTGCCCCTCCCGAGCCCCAATCTCCCCAGAGCGACGACCTCATCGATTGGCTCGCCCTTTGGCCCGTGGTGGTGGTGCCCACCCTGGGTGGCTTGGCGGTGGGGGTGCTCAGGTGGTTGGCGGGCTCGATCGGGCCTGGCATTCCCAGTCTCCTGGCGATGGCCGATGGGGCTGCTTCGGCCGCACCGCGCTTGCCCTTTGTGCGTTTGCTGGCGGCTTCCTTGAGCTTGGGAAGTGGAGCCTCCCTGGGTCCGGAGGGGCCGAGTGTGGAGAGCGGCGGCAATGTCGGCCTCTGGGTGGCAATCCGGGCGGGTCTGACGCCCCAGTCTCAAAAGGCGTTGGTGGCGGCAGGAATCGCGGCGGGGCTTGCGGCAGGCTTCAAAGCGCCGATTGCGGGAGTGTTTTTCGCGTTTGAAGGCAGTTTCAATGCCATCCAAAGCCGTCCCAGCCTGCGAGCGGTGCTGGTGGCGGCCGTGTCATCCGCCCTGGTCACCCAGTTGGTGCTTGGCGATTCGCCCATCCTCCGGCTTCCTGCCTACCAGGTGCGTTCACCACTGGAGCTGCCCCTTTATCTGGGCTTGGGTTTGGTGGCCAGCCTGGTCTCCCTCGCTCTGGTGCGCTTGATGGCACTGGGTCGCCATCCACGCGTGACGAGCTTGGTGGAGAACCTTCCCCCCGGTCTGGCCACCGCCCTTGGTGGAGCGGCCGTGGGGGGGATGGCCCTGCTGTTTCCAGAGGTGTTGGGGGTCGGTTACGACACCATCGAATCTCTTTTGGGTCAAGAGCAAGCCCTTCCCCTCCTCACGCTCCTAGGGGTGATGGCCGCCAAGCTTTTGGCGACAACCCTCAGCAACGCCTCTGGTTTTGTTGGTGGAGGCTTCGCGCCGGCTTTGTTTCTTGGAGCGGTGCTCGGAAATGTTTACGGTCAGCTGCTTGGTGATGCGGGGTTGCACCTGCCGGTGGCGGAGCCTCCTGCCTACGCCATGGTGGGCATGGCAGCCGTGCTGGCCGGCAGTGCACGGGCCCCTATCACCTCGATGTTGTTGTTGTTTGAGCTCACGCGCGACATCCGCATCGTCTTGCCCCTGATGGCCGCCGCTGGCCTGAGTGCGGCGCTGGTGGAACGCTGGCAGGGCTTTGTGGCTTCCGACCTGTTGGGCCGCGATCTGGTGGAGGAACGGCGCCGCAATTTGATGGCCTCTCTCTCCGTGCTCGACGCCCTTGAGCCGGAAGCCCCCTTGCTGCTACCGGCAACCACCTCGCCTGCCCATGCCCTCAACCTGTTGATCCAGGCGCATGGCCACTGCCTGCTGCTCACTGATCAGGGCAAGGCAATCGGGTTGGTGAATCTCGCTGATCTTCAGCGCGGCTTGCTGAGACAGAGCCAGCTGGAGGGTTCCGCGAGCGGTGCGTCCAGACAGCCCAGATTGACAGTTAGAGATTGCTTGCGATCTGAAATGGTGTGGCTTCCGCAAAGCGCCAGTCTCAACCAATTGGAGGATCAACTCCTGCCTGGAGGATTGCGGCAAGTGCCGGTTTTTGCCGTTCCCGCAGAAGGAGAGGCTTTTCTGCCGATTGGGCTCCCCAGTGGAGGGTTGCCACAGGAGAGCTTGTTGGGCCTGGCCAGCCGGGATGGAATGGCGCGGGCGGTGGCCCGTCAGCTTCAGTGGATCGGATCTTCAGAGCCTGAGAGCAGCGCTTCTGCCACTGGGTCCGCCTGAGAGAGCAATTTCAGAATCCGCTGCAGGTCCAGGTCTGATAGCTCTCCGTTATCGCCCCACTTGAGAGCCGTGCTGTTCAGCTGGTCGGTGGTGAGCTGGGGCTTGGCTGGCGAAGCACTCTTGAGGGGGGTGCAAGCGTCGGTCATGGTGGGCACGGGAGGGGTATGGACTGGCGGAAAATGTTCGAAAGACCATAAAGGGAAAGCCCTTGCAGAAGAAAGGGGTTGGGGGGGATCTGCAGAATGTTTTCCGTTGTGTGGCCCTCTCCAAGGACCCAACCCGCAGCAGCTCACCGATCGATGGTCCTGTAGCAAGGCTCTAGGGATAAGGATGTAAAGATAAGTATCTCTTTTTCGCGTCCACTGATTGCCCCACACCCCTTGCAGGAGCCCCTCCTTGTCTCCTGTAAGGGGATGCAGAGCTCAGTTCGTCAGGGCGCTCTCAATGGCGCCCGTGAGTTCGGCGGATTGCGGTTCGACGCGGCTGCTGAAGCGTGCAAGCACCACGCCATCGCGTCCCACCAGGAACTTTTCGAAATTCCAAGCCACCGGCCCGGCGGGCGCTGTGCCGATGAGGGTGTCGAAGGGAGCGCCGCTGATGGGCACTTTGGCAAAGATGGGGAAGTTGACGCCATAGGTGGTGGCGCAAAACTGTTTGATTTCCTCCAGAGTGCCGGGTTCCTGCGCACCAAAGTCATTGCAAGGGAAGGCCAGAACGCTGAAGCCTTGGTGGCCATAGGTGTCCTGCAGCTTTTGCAGGCCGGCGTATTGGCGGGTGAACCCGCATCGACTGGCAACGTTCACGATGAGCAGCACTTTCCCGTTCCAGTCGCTCAAGGGGCGCTCGTGTCCGCTGGCGGTTTGCACCTTTACGGCACTGATGTTGGGATGGCTCATGGGAGGGGGGGAATTCTGCGCTGCTGGCGGAATTTAGCTGGTCCATTGCAACCACCTCTCGCCTTGTCACTGGCTTAAGGGCTGGCAGTAGGTGTGGCCGAGATTGTGATTGCTAGAAATCTCTCCCAACTGCGTTGTGAAATAGACGGGAATACCGACATGTTCAAAAACATCGTTACTCACGCCCCCTGTCAGCGCTGCCAAAGCTTTTCTCACGGTGTCGACATGATGGTCTGGGCTCATTTCTTCTCCAAGCACCCGAAGGGTCGCCGGTGGAATTCCTGGCACCACATCTTCACTATTGGCAATCCGAAATGCGTTCAGCCTTTGGTTGCAACAACGCGCAAACAGGGGATTGCCCACCCTTGGCGAGGCAAAGGTGTAAAGGTTGATTGGGCATTTTCTATGGTTTTCTTCACAAATGATGCAAGCATGAAGTGCGCAAATTGTTGCCAGGGCAGCGCCGAGGCTATGGCCAGCCACATGAATGGAGATCTCTTGATTGCTTGACCGGAGGACTTGCTCCAACGACTGCTTGACCGTCTCCTGAATCGACATTTCGTGTGCCTGGCAAATATCGGGATTCTCGTTGATGATTCTTGTTCTGATTTCTTCGTCGATCCAACGAGAGAATTTGTTCAGCACGGGTTTATCAATCTGTAGGCCGGCTCGATAATCTGTGTAGATCTTATTGAATCCCATACAGATGTCGCCTAAATCAGCCCGGTTGGAATTGCTTGTTGAGAGAAAAGGTATTTGCCTGTATTGAAAATCATTGAACCACTCGCTGGGCTCCATTGTGCCGCGAAAAATAAAGTAGATTCCCTTTTGCTTGTCTGAGAGATTTCGCTCCAATACAAATCCAATTATAAGCAACCCGAACGAGGTTGGCCAGCAACCAGGCCTCTTCTCGATCGAAGCCAGCCGGTGCCCCCAGCACGGGCATGGTCCTGTCGCTTGTTTGCAGGGACTCGCTGCTCAGTGATTCTTCTGTTGGCAGGGGTATGGATTGAATCATGTGGCCAGAGAGCTGTTCCTCCTTTTTAGTGTGCATGGAGCAACGCTGTAGTCCTTTTCAGGAAAGTTCATCCTTTGCCAGAGAGGCTCATCACGGCTTTTAGCCTACGCGTGTTGAATGATTTTTCTGATCTCTTGGCTTCTCAGCAGCCCTTGCCAGATGCGTTGGCACGGGCGTTGTCGTTTCGCGGGGGAATGGTTGCTGGAAGGTGGCCTGTTTTCACCCAAATGGTGCAACCTTCTTCACTCCAGGGCCGATGGTGGCTGTTTGGTGGGTTGCGCAACCAAGTCCCAGCGGGGTAGGTGCCCCACTCATCTTGAAACACGCCCTTGAGCACCAGGATCTCTTCGCCGCCGGGATGGGCATGGGGCTGGAAGATGGTCTGGGGAGCCCAGCGGACCAGGGCGACATTTTCTGAGCCCCAATTGTGCAGTGGCATCACCTCCAGGCCCTTCACCAGGCCCGGCAACCACGGGGCGGCACGTGTGTCGACCACCAGTCGGCATTGCTCCGCGGGGTGCATTTGCCAGAGTTTGACCAGGATTGTGCAGCCTCTTTCGCTAAACGGGGCATGGCTGGAGCCCGATGGATGGCGCAGGTAGGTGCCGGCTGGATAGTTGCCCTGTTCATCGCTGAATGTGCCCTCCAGAACAAAGATCTCCTCACCGCCCCCATGACTGTGGCGCGGAAAGCGACTGCTCGGGGCGTAGCGCACGATCGAGGTGGCCCGCCCGACCTCTTCCCCCACGCGATCAAGCAGGCGGCGTTCCACCCCTGCCATCGGTGAGGGGTGCCAAGGTTGGCTTGTGGTGTCCACCACCACGGAGGTTGAGAGATCTGCGTGGAGGTTCATTGTTGAGGGGCCAGCAGCCAGGCAGCCCAAAGCAAGCAGTTCAGCCCTGCCGCCCATTGGTGTGGACCTGCGTGACTGCGCTGCCTGAGAGAAAGCCCCTGATCCAAAGCCAGAGGAGGGCAGCCTGCCGGCTTTGGTGACGGACAGCAATTCGTTCAGCTAATTGTATTCGCCTGGGATGTCGTTTTTTCTGACGGTCACCCGCTCGAAGCGTTGACCCGAGACTCGCAGCAGCTCGTCTCCCGAGAATTCATAACCGATCGTTAGGGCGATTTGGGCAACATCATCGGCTGTGGCGGCTGAAAGCACCAGTTGCTTGAGGGTTTCATCCTTCTGCATGCGACCAAGGAAGGCCTTGAGCTGCTCCAAAGACATGGCGAGGCGCTGTGAGGCTTCCCCACTATCGGTGTTGGAAAGAGGTTGTGGGACCCCACGGTCTGGCCAGCGGTTCCCCGATGAACACCCCTTGCTCAGGCATCGCCACACTGCGCCAATAGCTCTCAAGCAAAGTGTCCCCGCGTCGGTAGTAACTCAGCAGAAGGCCCGGATCGGGAAATTTTCCTCGATGGTTGCAGGGTTCAACGACTGTGCCGTAGCTGCCGGTGGCCCCCGCCTCCAACCAGCGCAGCGCACTCATTTGCCCGTTGCCCCCATCGCTGGAGAGGCCAGAAGGGCCGGTGAGCATGCCCCCAAAGGAGGTGAAGTGGTCGCCGACGGCGCCTGGTCGGAACTGGTTGCTGTTGAGTTCGGGAACCGTGATGAGACCCGTTATGTACAACATCACATCGCGCGCTCCAGTCAGCACATCCCCCCGCAACACCCGCACTGCAAATCCTGGCGCCGAGGCCCTCAGCAGCGCGGCATAGGTTTCTGCCCGCCGATTGCGAGCCTCATCACTGGTGCTCAACAGGTAGGCGGTGCCCCTTGGAGCTGTGCCATCAGAGGCCACACCATGCCGAATCAGGGCCTTGGCTGCCATGGGGCTGGTGGCTGCCAACAGCATGGTGGGACGCATTCCAAGCGTGGTCCATGGCCTCCGCACTTGACCATTGGCGTAATAGGGATTGATTGGAGTTGCGCGGCAGGTGTCGGGGCAGACGGACCGAACTTTGCCAAAGGCAAAAGCGCTGGTGATCGACATGCATCCGACGCGCCAGGGCGCAGCCCAGGCGAGGGCATAGGCTTGGGTCTCCGCAGGGGTCTGGCGCTTGACTTGCTTGTAAATACTCAGAAACTCGTTGGGTGAGAGGGTGGACTGCCCTGCTGGAAACCGCACCAGGATCACCTGGTGTGGCTGCAAGTTGCGCGCTTTGGTGTAGGCGGCACCGATGGCTTCGCTGAGTGGATCCTCTGCATTGATCACCAGGGCAAGATGACGAGCTGCGAGAGGAGTGACGACGTCTTCGCGGTTTTCCGCATGGCGCCCCATGCGCCCCCACTGGCTGAGGCCGATCAGGCCAAGCAACCCGCCAGTGACAAGAGCCACGAGCAAGGGAACTCGACGTGCGGAGTGAGACGGCCTCTGCATTGAGGGCTACGCAAAGCGCGTTTGGCTAACTTTAGAGCTTTCGCCTTTGATCTTGTCGTCAATTTGATAAGGCTCCATCTTGATTTTCTGCCTGTCACCAGGCCTGCCGAAGAGTTGTCGCAATCCCTTCGAAATCTTGATCCTTCATCAACTAGCGCCCAATGGGGGGCAACAGGGGTTGAATCAATATGGATTGAGACCTGCTATCTGGGTAGATCTCGCCTCCAATGGACGTAACCTGGGTTTAATAAGTAAAAAAGTTTGCCATCCAAATATTTCGAGGCTGGCCTCTTCAGCATTTGGCGCCTAAGATTCGATTGGGTCCAGGTGTTCCATCCCTTGTTGAAGGTCTGACGCCATTTGGGTTTATTGGCAATCTGAATAGCACGCTGTTGTTTGTTCAAAAATGCCACGAACTTGGGCTGGCTTAGGAGTGGTTGGGGATCATTGGGATGTCTCGTCTCGTACTGTTGCAGGTTGGTGAGAAAATTTGCATAGCAATCTGGGTAGCGCCTTGCCAGCTCTCGCCTGCTGAACGTATATGCGGCGTAGGAAATTCCTGGCGTGAAGTTTAGCAGGGTTGTAAAGAGACGTTCAAAAATAAAAGCAAAATAAGAAGCTTTTCTACCGGGGTCTGCGGGATCAAGCACAGCTTTTGCCAAGCTGTGCTGTGGATGGGTTTGCAAAAAATTGTAGAGAGGTAAGCAGAAGTCCATGTATTGATCCCAAAACTTGGCAGAGCCAACCCAAAAATTACAAAACGCTGTTGTGGATAGTCTTCTTGGCATTTGCGATAGATTAATCGTAAATCCACAGTGATCAAATAGTTCTTGGGTAAGCTTGCTCATCCCTGGTAGCCACATCTCCCCTTGTTCCCAAATGTTTCCAAAACAGATCTCGATGGGGAATGGATTAATAAAATACACGTCATACCCTGGATTCATCGTGCAGAAGTCAAGAAACTCTGAACCATCAATTCCTGTTTTTTCTCTGAATTTCCAGGAGAGGTAGCCATGGTATCCATTTTGCGTGCTTCCGGCGTGATATTCTTTCTGAAACACATAAAATTCATGCTCATCTGGCCTGGGGCTTGCTGAGTTGTCGTAGGGGATGAATTGCGAATCGATTCCGGCAAGCTGTTCGGGTGCGAAATATATCTGGTAGACATTGAACTTGTTGCCTTGCATTAGCTGAATAGGGTGCTTGGAAAGGATTTGGGAACGCTTTGCAGCCCGGAAAACCAGTGATGAAGTCAGCCGCAGCTGAAATCCTTAAGACTTTACAGCTTTACGGCTGATGATGATTTGATGCTGTGAAACCCCACCGATCGGGGAGAATGATGGATGTGGGATGCAAGTCATCAGATCTTCATGGGCACCAACCATCCATTGCATACCAGCCTCCTGTTGCAGCCTGCGCAAGATCGCTTTCACACCCGATTGGAGTGGCTGGATAGTTGGCACAGCTTCTCTTTCTCCTCCCATTTCGATCCGGATTGGATGGGCTTTGGCCGCCTGCGGGTGATCAATGACGACACCATCGCGCCTGGGCGGGGGTTTGGCATGCACCCCCACCGAGACATGGAGATCATCACTGTGATGGTGGAGGGGCAGCTGAGCCATCAAGATTCGATGGGCCACACCGCCTTGCTTCAAGCTGGGGATGTTCAACGCATGAGCGCGGGCACCGGCATCGTGCACAGCGAGAGGAATGAGGGAGAGGTCCCCTGCCGTCTGGTGCAGATCTGGATCGAGCCGAGCAAAACCGGATTGCAACCAGCTTATGAAGAGAAAGCCTTTTGCTTTGAAGGTGGCTGGACTGCTCTTCTTCATCCAGAGCATCTGCAAGGCGCAATGGCCATCCACGCACCCGTTCAACTCTGGCGTGCCCAGCTCATGGATGGGCAAAGTCTGTGTCTGCCGTTTTCTACAGAGCAACTTGGTTGGCTTCAGATGATCGCTGGCACTTGCAAGCTCACCTGCGTCAACCAAAACGACTCGATAGAGTTGGCGCGTGGCGATGGGCTGGGATTGGGGGGAACCTTATCCTCTGTTGATCTGACTTGGTCAGTGACGGCGGGATTGGATGGCGCTGATGTGTTGGTTTTTGGTCTCTAGGGCTGACTTTCTTCCTGATCAGTTCGTGGGTAATCCCATACAGTTTGCTGCATTTGAACCAGTTTCTCCATAAGGGAGTTTAAGTTCTAACGATTGCATATCCCATCGGAGTTGAACCGGCTGGAGTATATTAAATAATTGACTCTTCTATGGGTATCCAAAGGATCTTGATTCCTTGTTTTTCTGCGAGCCGGTCCATAAACTGCTTCGCGGCCTGGCAAGGGTCGTTGTGCAAAAACAGAACGATGGCCAGGCTGATCCATTGTTTCAAAGCCTGCTCCCCTTTCATCCTGAGCAGGGGATTCGGCCAGAGCCTGGCCAGGATGGCCTCCGTGAGGCGGTTGATCTCCTCGCTTCCTGTGGTGGCGATCGGAGCGGATGGCTCCCGGGTCAGAGCCTCCTGCATGAAGGCCCCTTCAAACTGCTGTGTCCAGGTTTTTGAGCTAGGCCCATCGCACGGCGGCAAACCAGTCGCCCTGAAAAATCATCAGATCCATCATTCCGGCGATTCGGGCTGAATCCACAACCGCTGGCGCAGTTCCGTTTAGTCGACGGGAACAGGGGCAGCGATCATCCCGAAATTGCCGCAACACAACAGCGCGGCCTGACCGGTGCGGATGGCATGCCTGTCTGATCGTGAGGCCAGGAGCAAGCCGAAGACCGCTGATGATCCAACTGATCAGCAGATCATTCGCCAGGCGGCTCTCCGCACCCATCCGCTTGAGCTGGAGCATGGCCGCCCCGCTCAGCACAATGGCAGCGCCTTGGAGCACGATGGCGCCGCTGGCTTTCAGGCGCACTTTTCACGACTCCGGATCACCAACCGGAAGCCACGCCATCGGCAGCTGGCCTTGACCATTTCTTGCTGGACCGATTGGTGCCAGCGGCTTTCAGCCTGTCAATTCGGCAGGGTGAAGCCAGATTGCATGTGACTTACATCGAGCATCACCCAGGTCAGCCAGACCAGGAGGGCGATCACGCCAGAGACTGCTGCAACCTTTGCGGCGCTGCGCAAGAGAACTTCGAAAGGGCTGATCTCTTTCACAGGCGACCTCCGCTTCAAGATCCAGTATGAACGCTGGGCTGGTCGATGCTTCATCGGCCAGCTTGGGCCATTCCCCCAAGGGGGGCGGCAAGGTGTAGGGTGATGGGGATTCAACGAACACTCTTCGGCGGTTTCTCCCCAGCGCGGCGAGCCCCACAGGCTTTCTTCAACCGGTCAGCAACTTTCTTCAGGGCTTTCATCGAATCGGTTTGATACGTTCACTGTTCAATTCATGACTATTTTCGTAGGCAACCTCTCCTTCGATGCCGAAGTAGAGGACCTTCAAAACCTCTTCACCCAATACGGTGAGGTGCGTAAATGCAGCCTGCCGCTTGACCGCGAAACAGGTCGCAAGCGTGGTTTTGCTTTCATTGATCTGGCCGATGCCAGCGATGAAACCAAGGCCATTGATGACCTCCAAGATGTGGAGTGGATGGGACGCAGCATCCGCGTCAACAAGGCTGAACCGCGCCCCAGCTCTGGCGGCGGCGGTGGCAGGGGCGGCTGGTAACTCGGGCGTTTGCCCTCCAGCTTCACAGCGCCTGGTTGAAAAAGCCGCCCGGAAGGGCGGCTTTTTTGTTAGGGATGGCATCAAGCTCATCCCATGAAGAAACCCCCGGATCCTCCCGAGGTCCGCTTCAAAGCCGCCATGCTGTAGCGATGAGCCTCATGCACTGTCCCCTCTGTATTGCGCTCGCGGCGCTGTCGGTTGTTCGCGCCTCTTTCCACCTCGTGCTGGTGAGTTTGCGGATGGCTGCCCTGCCGAGCGCTTAGCCCATTCACGTCCGTGCCTTTACGGTGGTGGATCTTGACCAAGCTCCAATCATTTCCCTGACCCCCCAACCCCTCACCGGCCGGTCGCGTTCCTCCAAACGTCGTCGCACCGGATCCGTGGCTGATGACACAGCCTCGAGCCCAGTGATCCAGCCGTCGGCTGTGGTGGACAGGGCAACACTGGCAAGCCTTGCGCCTGGCTTCTTTGATCTGGGTCTCTCCCAGCCTCTGGTTGAGGCCGTGGCAGAACGTGGCTATTTGGTGCCATCGCCGATCCAGATGCAGTGCATCCCAGCGGTGTTGGATGGGCGGGACGTGCTGGCAGCCGCCCAGACGGGTACCGGCAAGACCGCTGGCTTCACCCTGCCCATGTTGGAGAGGCTTTTGCACGGGGCCCACGCCCGCGCAGGTGTCGTGCGGGCTCTGGTGCTTACCCCGACCCGTGAATTGGCCGCCCAAGTGGCCGATAGCGTGCGCGCCTATGGCCGCCACCTCGATCTGCGTTCGGACGTGGTGTTTGGCGGAGTCAGCCCCAACCCCCAAATTGAGCGCCTCAGGCGCGGCGCCGATGTGTTGGTGGCCACCCCTGGCCGGCTGATGGACCTGCACCAACAGGGGGCTCTCCGCTTGGATCGCGTGGAGATTTTGGTGCTTGATGAAGCCGATCGGATGCTTGACATGGGCTTCCTGCGCGACATTCGGCGCATCCTTTCCCTTCTCCCCACACGGCGTCAAACGCTCCTCTTCTCTGCCACCTTCTCCCCACAAATTCGCCAGCTGGCCACCGGTCTGTTGCACCAGCCTGTGCACCTGCAGGTGACTCCAGAAAATCAGGCGGCACCGAGCGTTGAGGCGGTGCTTCACCCCTGCGATTCGGCCCGCAAACATGATCTGCTCAGCCATTTGATCCGCAGCAACGGCTGGCAGCAAGTGTTGGTGTTCTCCCGAACCAAGCATGGGGCCAACCGCTTGGCCGAGCATCTCTGCGCTGATGGGCTGCAGGCGGCGGCCATCCATGGCAACAAGAGCCAGGGGGCCCGCACGCGCGCCCTCTCCGACTTCAAGAGCGGCACTCTTCGGGTATTGGTGGCCACCGACATTGCGGCTCGGGGGATTGACATCCAGCAATTGCCCCATGTGGTGAACCTGGATCTTCCTAATCAGGCCGAAGACTATGTGCACCGGATCGGGCGCACCGGTCGAGCCGGCTGCAATGGCCATGCGGTGTCGTTGGTGGCGGCTGAGGAGCGCGAATTGTTGCGAGCGATTGAGCGACTCCTTGGTGAGAAGCTGCCTCAGCGTGAGGTGCCCGGTTTTGAGCCCACGATTCTTTCCGCCCCCCCCTTGGATCTCAGTGGCGGCCGGGGCAGAAACCCGAGGGGAGCCAAGCCAAATCGGAGGCGCTGACCCCCATCGGTGCAGTCCCTGACCGCAGCAATCATGCTTTGGGGCTAAACAGCTGTCGTTTGGTTTCGGTAGAGCGCGTAGGCTCCACCACCGAGAGCCACAGCCCCAAGGGCGCCGGCAGCAGCCAGGAACACCAGGGTTTGGAGCCCAAGCAGGGCAAAACCGATGGCGGAAGCTGCTTTGATTTGGATTTTTGCTTTGAGCAACAAGGTGAAGAGCAGCAGCACGGTGGCCTGAAGGGAGACGATCTTCGCCGCTGTCAGGGGAGAGAGAGGGCAGGGAAGCAGCATGGGTTCATGGCGATGTGCTTGATTGTGGTCAACCACCCGCACCGATGGGGCTGGTGCGGATGAGTGGATCAGCCAGCTTTCTCCACCTGTATGAAAGCGGGTTGGAGCGCCGTGTCGCCGGAGGCTGGCTTTGTTGAGGGATCAAGGGTCATGGCTGGCTGGTTCAGCAGGCCCGTCAAAAGTCCCGCGTCAAAGGAATAACGCCCTGGACCGATCAGCAGCAGGGCGAGACTTCCGCCCAGATAGAGGGCCACCAGTTCCAAAACGTAAATGTTCAAGCCAGCTGTGAGGATGTGCTGGAAGGCCGCAACCGACATGGTGCCACCCAGGGCCAATGCCCCCAGTGGTGTGAGGAGACCCAAGATCAAAAGCCAGCTGCCAATCAGCTCAGAGAAGCCGGCGACATAGGCGAAGAAGAGTGGGAATGGAAGGTGCAGCGATGCCACATAAGTGGATGCGAATTGCTGAGGATCAGCGAGCTTCTCTTGGCCGTGGTGAATCATCATCACGCCCACACTCAGCCGAAGCACCAGCAATCCAAGCGAGGCCAGTTTCCCGGGCTTGAGGACGTAGGCCGTCAGCCATGGGGTCACCCCTGAAACTGCATGAACCCATTGGAGTGGCTGTCTGGGCAATCGCTGCGTGACGAACCAGAGGGCGAGACAGGCCGCAAAAAATCCGCCGCAGAGCTCAAGAACGATGCTTGTGGCCATGAAGAAGAAAACACTTCACCAATCTTGGCAACTCTCGTAAAGAAACGTGAAGCGATGCCATGGTGCCGGCTTGTTGTGCGCCCCCCGCTACCCAGCTGAGAATGGCGGCATCGTTACGTTTCGCTAGGGAAACGGTCGCTCGCTTGTCGATCTGCCGATGTTGTGAGCCGTTCAGCGATCAAGGCCTGCACAAGCAATCTCAGGGTTTGGCGATTACCACCGGCTGAGCGCCAAATCTCGATCCACTCCTCCATGGTTTCCGAATCTGTGGGCAGTCCGTTCCCTGCTTGTTGTCCAGCGCCGCTGGCGAGCCGGGCCAGAAAGGCACGGGCGTCATCCAAACAAGATGGCCCTTCCCCAAAACCCTCCAGACGGGGATCCAAGGCGGCCAGCAAGAGTTCCATCGCTGCCAGGCTCAGGGGTTTGAGGGGGAGATCCGTGCCGCTTTCCGCTTCCATGCCCATGTCCAAGCCCACGTCCTCTGCCTGCACCTGTCGCTCCATCATCAACTGCCGGGGATCTGGCGCAGTTCTGTCTAAACTTGTCCAGGCCCAAGGGCGACCCCATGCTGAAGCTCTCCCTGCAGTTGCTCGTCAGCCTTGTGATTCTTTGCCGTTGTCTCGCCTTGTTTGGTCAGATCCGTCGAGCTTGGCAGGGTGATGGTTTGGCCACGCAATTTCAGCGAGAACTGCGCCGCCGTGGGCTCATGGCCCCCTCCTTCCGGCTTCCCGCCTCTTGAACGGCGTCTGCCCCGTTCTGGATCAAATCTGGCCAGCCAAGTGATGCACCGCGTGAACGACCACGCCCCACACTTCAGCCCCGCACCCTTGATCGTTGATCGGGATCGGCAAACTTCCTCCATCACTGGCTTCAAGGCGAAGATCTTGGCGACTGTTGGGTGAGCTGCACAGACGTCTCACGATGAAGCGGCCTTCAAACATCGCCACCACCACGCATCCCGCAAGGGGATCCAGGCTGCGGTCGATCACCAGCAGATCGCCATCGCAAATTCCATCTCCCCGCATGGCGTCTCCATGCATGCGCATGAAGAAGGTGGAGAGGGGGGAGGGGATCAGTTCTCGGTTGAGATCAATTCGCCCCTCTTCGTAGTCCTCGGCTGGACTGGGAAAACCTGAAGCCGAACCGGCCCGCCCCGCTGCCACCATTGGCATCCATCAACTAGTACAGGCGTATTGTACTGATTGATGGCACCATGGGCTCGCATTGCAAGGGGATGGGGCGCTCCATGGCCTGTCCAAGCTGTGGCAGTTGGGCGGTGAAGGCGGATCGGGGCTTGGCTGGGCGCATGGTGTGTGCCCGTTGTGGCCAGCCTTTGGGGCTGGGCGCCTCCGCAGGCTCGGCTCGGCGTGTGGGCTCGCAACGGGGCCTTTCTTTGCCGAAGCGCTGGCGCCTTTGGCTGGCTTTGGCAAGCCTGGTGGGTTTGTCTGCGGCCCTTGCGGCGCAGGCGCCCTCGCCCTCGCCGAGGCGGGCTCCGCCCCTGGCTCCTGCGCCAGCGCCGCTGGGCTCCCCTGGTCAGCCGGGAGGGCTGGGCATGTGACCATCCGCTGACAGGTGTGTCGCAAAGGCGAAAAATCCCGGATCATGGGCGGGTTGCTGTTAGCTAGACCCGCAAAAATGTCTAACAATCCGGTCGTCAATCTCGCTTCAATGAGTCTGCGTCAACTGAGAGAATTGGCGCGAGCTGTCGGCATTCTTCGCTACAGCTCTGAGAATAGAGAGGGACTGACCGACGCCATTTCTGGGAAGGTGAGTGATGGAACCTTGCCGCTTGCAGATCTGGCTGCTTTGGAAGCGGAGATGACACCAGCGCCGCGCCCAGCCCAGGAGACGCGGGTGGTGTTTTTGCCGCGGGATCCGCAGTGGGCCTATGTGTTTTGGGAGATCAGCGACGACGATCGGGAGCAGGCGCTGCAGGCTGGAGCGCTGCAGCTGTGCCTACGGGTGGCAGACGTGACGGGATTGGCCGGCGGCTCGTCCCACCCCCACACCCTGCAGGAGGTGGTGGTGGACAGCCACGCAACGGAGTGGTATCTGCCGGTGCCCCTTTCCGATCGGGACTACCGGGTGGAGTTGGGCTATCGCAAAGCTGGTGGTGGCTGGATTTCCCTGGCCCACTCCTCTGTGGCCCGGGTGCCTGCGCTCCATCCAAGTGAGCAGATTTTGGATCGGTTTGTGCCGTTCTCCCTGGAGACAGCGCCGAGCGTGCTGCCCACCCCTGTAGAGCCGGCGGATGCGGGTCTGCACGAGCGGCTGTATCAGACGGCTACTGCCCGTTGGCGGCGTTTGGGCCGGGGCTCAGAGGCGTTTCATGAGCTGGAGGAGGGATTGGGTTCGGAGAGTGGAGCCGGGGGTCAGCTGTCGGCGGCGGGGATGTGGGCTTCAGGGCGTAGCGAATCTGGTGCAGGTGGAGTGGGAGCGCGGCAGCGGTCGTTCTGGCTGGTGGCGGATGCGGAGCTGATTGTGTATGGAGCGACGGATCCCTCAGCCCGGCTGACGATCGGAGGGGAGGAGGTGCCGTTGTCGGCGGATGGCACGTTCCGAATCCAGGTGCCCTTCAGGGATGGTCAGCAGGTGTATCCGATCGAGGCAGTGGCAGCCGATGGGGAGCAAAAGCGGAGCATCACCCTGGAATTCCGCCGCTCCACCCCGGA
>JBJTWN010000205.1:0-9596 GCA_046081785.1 Cyanobium sp. | reverse complement strand
CGACATTCTGGTCCATCAATACGATCGCATCAGCTTCAACACCCTTTGGGATGTGATCCAGCAAGACATCCCACAGCTCCTGTCCCTTCTTGTGCCTCTGCTGCCAAACGCCCAGAGAGGAAAACACGCTCAAACACCAGTGGCCAGATTCCAAGGAAACACTCCGGTCGTAAAGGGATAAAAACCCGGAGCTCCCCAACCTGCAAAATTCCCAGCCCTGGGGCATAACAGAAGCAGGCCCCTGATCCGTCCGAGCTCGCCATGGTCAGCTCCTCCTCGTCCCGGTCCGTGAGCGGCAAGGTGGCCTGGCCCGATGGTTCCCCCCAGGACCTCGGCGCCTACAGCGTGCGGGCCTTCGACGCCCCCGCCGCCAGCACCGCGCCCCAGCCCCTCGGCAAGCCGGTGGCCCTGGCCGCCGATGGTCGCTACCGCATCCCCTACCGCTGGACCTCCACCGCTGGCCGCAACGGACCCACCCTGCTCGTGCAAGTGGTGGATCCCAGCGGGCAGGTGGTGGGTGAAGCCAGGCGGGAACCTACGCGGGCCGCTTCCGCGCAGGGCAGTTCCGCCCATCCAGCGCAGAAGTGCAGGGCCCTTACATGATCGTGGACCTGATCAACAGGGAGGGGTCTCTGCTGACCACCTCCCCCCGCTAGGAAGTACTGAGTGCTGGTTTTCCTTGCTGCCTAAGGTCGTAAAAAAACAACCATGATAAAATCAGCCTAACGATTGTTTCGCAATGATCCGATTTCCACCCAAAACTGATGTCGATATTGAGAGGATGCTGGGCTTGCCACAAGCCAAGATCATTGCTTTCTGCCAGCATTGGCAGATTTCTGAGCTGGCGGCATTTGGCTCAATTCTCAGAGAGGACTTTAGACCCGATAGCGATATTGACCTATTGATCCAATTCGCTCCTCAAGCTCCACAAGGCTTGCTCACCCTGGCCAAAATCAAACACGCTCTTGAAGCCTGCTCCAATCGAAAAATTGATATCGCCATCAAAGAATCAGTGCAGAATAGTCCAAATCCTTTTCGTCGCGACGAAATCCTGAACACTACCCAGGTGATCTATGCACAGAGATGATGCCACTCTTCTGGACATCGCCAGTGCTGCCAACCGAGCGGTTGCTTATGCAGCAGGCATCGAGAAATCAGCCCTTCTAAACGACGACGAAAAGCAATCCGCCATTCTCTATCAAGTGATTGTTCTTGGCGAGGCCACCAAGCGTCTTTCCCCTGAATTCTGCTCACAACATCCAGAAATCCCCTGGAAGGATGTGGCAGGCATGCGCGACATTCTGGTCCATCAATACGATCGCATCAGCTTCAACACCCTTTGGGATGTGATCCAGCAAGACATCCCACAGCTCCTGTCCCTTCTTGTGCCTCTGCTGCCAAATGCCCAGAGTTGAAAACACGCTCAAACACAAGTGCCAAGATTCAAAGGAAACAATGCGGACATAAAGGGATAAAAACCCGGAGCTCCCCAACCTGCATTTTTCCCAGCCCTGGGCCATAACAGAAGCAAGCCCCTGATCCGTCCGAGCTCGCCATGGTCAGCTCCTCCACGCCCCGGTCCGTCAGCGGCAAGGTGGCCTGGCCCGATGGCTCCCCCCAGGTCCTCGGCGCCTACAGCGTGCAGGCCTTCGATGCCGCCGCCGCCAGCACCGCGCCCCAGCCCCTCGGCAAGCCCGTGGCCCTGGCCGCCGATGGTCGCTACCGCATCCCCTACCGCTGGACCTCCACCGCTGGCCGCAACGGGCCCACCCTGCTCGTGCAGGTGGTGGATCCCAGCGGCCAGGTGCTGGGCGAAGCCAGGCGGACCACCACGGCGGTGCAAGCCACCCTCAACATCACCCTCAAGCCCCCCGCCGCACCACCCACCTTCACTGTGCGCGGCACGGTGCGCCTCAGCACCGGCGAACCCTCGCGGGCGCCACGGTGCACATCGTGGACTGGGATCGGGGCGGCGACGATCTCCTCGTATCCACCCGCACCGCTGCCGATGGCACCTACGCGGGCCGCTTCAGCGCTGAGCAGTTCCGCTCCTCCAGAGCCGAAGTGCAAGGCCCCGATCTGATCGTGCGCGTCTTCAACGCAGAAGGGCTGCTGCTGGCCACCTCCCCCCGCCGCGGCAACGCCCAGCCCGAGGAAACCATCGACCTCACCGTGCAGGTGCTGCGGCCTGGGCCCGAGGATCAGGGCTGTGTGTTGCGCGGGCAGGTGCTCCAGGCCCAGGGCCTGCCCCTGGCGGGGGTGGAGGTGCGCGCTTTTGATCGCGACCTGCGCCAGGAGCAACTGCTCGGCCGCCACAGCACCGATGCCGCCGGCCATTACGCCATTCCCTACAGCCCCTCCCAGTTCCGCCGCGCTGAAAAAGAGCGGGCCGATCTGGTGCTCCGGTTGTTCACCCCCGAGGGCCAGCCGATCACAGGCCTCACCCTCAGCCGCGGCGACGGCAGCGCCCTCGACAGCCTGCCCGACACCACTGCCAGCCCAACTCCCAACCCCGACCCCAACGACCGCCCCACGGCCGTTGCGATCTGGTTTAACGCCCCGGCCACGGCCGTGGTCAACGTGCGCGTCGACGCCGCCGGCCAGCAAGGGCCCTCCGAGCTGGAGCGCCACCTCCGCACCCTCCAACCCCTGCTCGACAACCTCCCCCTCGCTGAGCTCACGGCGGCGGACATCGCCTTCCTCACCAGCGAAACCGGCATCGAGGCCGAGCACCTCGCCTTCCTGCGAATCGCGGCCCGGGTGCACGCGCAAACCCAGCTCCCCAACGCCGCCCTCTACGGCCTCTTCCGCCGACAGCTGCCCACCAACCTCGCCCTGCTGCTGGTGCGCCCCGTGGAGGAGTGGCGCGACGCCCTCCAGCAGGCCATCGCCGCCAACATCATTCCCCCGTTGCCGCCGGCCGAGCAGGATGCGATCCTCAGCCAGCTCCAGCAGCTCCTGCCCCGCCACCTCGCCCAGAGCGGGCCCGACCCCAGCGCCAACAGCTTTGGCGCCCTGCTCGCCACCGTGCTGCCCGAATCCGCGGCCCGGGAAGAATTCATCCGCCACTACGCCACCTACGACGGCCACAACGAAGACGCCTTCTGGCAACAGCTCGCCAGCCAGCCCCCCTTCCGCAACGGCGAGGCGGCGGCGATCCGCTTCACCCTGCAGGTGGAACCCCTCACCTTCGGCCACCTGCCCCTGGTGCGGCTGTTGCAACAGGAGCAGGCGCATGGGGCGCTACGCAGCGGCCGGGATCTGGCCCGGCTCGATGAAGCCGCCTGGCGGCAACGCCTCGCCACCCCCATCAACGGCCAGCCGGTGGGCGCGCCCCCGGGCATCCCCGGCGCCAATGAACAAGAACGGCAGGCCAACTTCGCCCGCGCCCTCAGCCAGCTCAGCGAAGCCCTCTTCCCCACCGCCGCCTTCGCCGCCCGGGTGGCCGCGGACACCTCCCTGCCCCAGAGCGCTGATTTGCGCGCCTTCTTCACCACCAACCCCGATTTCGACCTCGCCGCCACGCCCCTGGCCCTTTACGTGCAGGAGCGGGGGGCCAGCGTGCTCGCTGGCGTGCGCGATCCCGAAACCATCGCCGCCGCCCAACGCCTCTTCAAGCTCGCTCCCCGCTACACCCTGTTGCGGCCCCTGCTCGCCGGTGGCCTCAGCTCCGCCCAGGCCATCCGCCAGCTGGGGGAACGGCCCTTCCTCGCCCAATACGGCAGCGCCCTTGGCGGCGCCACCCAGGCGCGTCTGATCTATCGGCAAGCCATCGCCCAAAGCGCCCGCGCACTGGCCCTGGTCAGCCGCCACCACGCCGCCTTCGACGCAGTGCGGCCCTGGGTGATCCCTGGCTCCTCTCCGCTGGATCCGGCCCCCGGGGCCGGGGATGGCGGCGATCGTGCGGTGGCGGGGGTGCCAGACCTGCAGACCCTCTACGGCTCCCTCAGCAGCTGCCAGTGCCAGCACTGCCAGTCGATCTACAGCCCGGCGGCCTACCTGGTGGATGGCCTCCAGTTCCTCCGCGAGGCCGAATTACTGGAGGCCTTCAAGGCCCGCCGGCCCGACATCTGCCACATCGAGCTCTCCTGCGCTAACACCCACACGCCCCTCCCCTTCATCGACCTCACCAATGAGGTGCTGGAGCGGGCCCTGCTCGGATCCCTCGACGCCCCGGAAGCCTTCCAAACCACCCGATCCGCAGAAGAGCTGCTCGCGGAGCCCGAGCACCTGCACGAGCACGTGTACGACGACGACGGCCCGCTGCAAAGCGCCCGTTATCCCCAGGTGTTTCCCTTCAACCTCTGGCGCGAAACCGCCCGGGTGTACCTCTCCTATCTCGGCACCAGCCAGCGGGAGCTGATCGACACCTTCCAACCCGGCCCCGAGTCCAGGCTCCAGGCCGCCAGGGCCGCCCTGAATCTCTCCCCCGAGGAGGCGGCGATCATCACCACCGCTGCAAGCGAGCCCAGCGCCATCCTGCGCTACTACACCAACCCGGCAGATCTTCCCCCCGGCGCCACCCCGGCCGCCATCCGCGCTCAGCTGGAGGCCCTCCAGGCGGTGCCCACCCTGATGCACCGCAGCCAGCTCAGCTTCGAGCAGGTGCTGGAGTGCCTCGCCTCCACCTTCATCAATCCCGGTGGCGTTGTGGCTCTGGCGGATCCAGCCAGCTGCGATCTGAGCAGCCATCGCCTCCGGGGCGCTGGGCCAGACTTCTTCGATCGGCTCCATCGCTTCCTGCGGCTGCGCCGCTGCGGCCCCTGGACGATCGCCCAACTCGATCAGATCCTCACCCGTCTCGGGGAACCAGCCAGCCCTGCCAGTCCCGGCAGCACCGCGCCAAGGCTGATCACCGACACCGTGCTGGTGCGGCTCATGCATCTGCTGGAGCTGCAACGGCGGCTGCCCCTCGCCCTGGACGCTCTGCTGCGCCTCTGGGATCCAAGCCCACGGGATCCAAGCTCCACCGACCAGGACAAGGCCTCCCTGCTCGCCCGGGCCCTGCGCCTGCGGCCCCAGGACCTCACCACCTTGCGGCGGATCAGCGGGATCGATCCCTTCAGCGGCCCGGAGGCCACCCAGGCTTTCCTGGTTCAGGTGGATCTGGTGAAGGGCTCCGGCGTGCTGGTGCCCCAGCTGGCCTATCTCTGCCTGCATGATCCGGAGGCGGCGGCCCTGCTGGCGCCCGATCGCCAGGCCATCGCCGCCGTCTGCCGCACCCTGCGGGCGGGCCTGCGGGCCGCGCTCACACTCCCTGAGGCTCCCCAGCCCCCCGGCGATCAACTGCGGGAGGCCCTCACAGCTGAACTGGGCGAACCCGTTTCGATTCATGGCCTGAACGCCTCACAGATTGAGGTGGCTCTGGCCCTGCTGCGTGAAAACTGGAGCGAGCGAACAGCGGAGGCCCGAGCCGATGCGGAGCTCCGATTGGCTGGTAGCTTCGGCGGTTTTCTTGCCTTCCCTGAGGCTCTGGCCACCCTGCTGGGCGACCAACCCTTCAGTGCCAAGGCCAGCTTTGTGTTGGAGCCACTGCGTGAGCGCCAACTCAGACGCAAGTTGGAAGCGGAGCTGATGGAATTCCTGCCGGCCGATGCGATTGCCAACACTCTGGCCTTCCTGTCCAGCTCACCTGAAGATTCCGAGGCCAATCGTGATCGCTTGAGGGGTCACGTGCCACTCCTGATGCAGGACAGCTCTTTGGCGATCCTGCTCAATCCCTCCACTCCCCTTGCAGACAAGTTTGCCCACTTGCTCAGCTGCCTTCAGGTCTATCGCCAGCAGCGTGATCTGATCAGCCAAACCCTGGCCGACCACCTGAAGCTGGAGGGATCCCTTGTGCGCCTGCTGTTGGAGCGTGTGCTGCAGCCCAGCGCCCCGCCCCTGAACCGGCAGGCGATCACCCAACTACGGGAGCTGAGCGCCATCGATGCCGAAGACGTAGCGGTGGACTTCATCACACCGCTGTTGATCCGGCTGCACAAGATCGCCGAGCTCTGCCGCGCCTTCAAGCTCAGCACGGAAGAGCTGACCCACTTCACCAGCCTCGGCGAGGAGTCCATCGATCTCAATCGCATTCCGTTCGCCCCCCTGGATCCTGAGACACCGGAGCAGGCGAGTATCGCCGTGGCGGTGTTAGGCGATTGGCTGACGCTGCTCGCCTACCGCAATCTGCGCGACGCCCTGCCCACCCGTGCAGTGACCTTGATCGATGTTCTGCGTCACTCCGGCGACGACCAGGATGCCCTCCGGAGGCTGCTGGTGGAGGCGACCGGCTGGGAGCTGGCCGATCTGGGCGACCTCTCCACCAGCGAGCGGGCCATCGACCCGCGCCGCGTGCCTGTGCTCCAGCAGCGCTGGCGGCAGATCAGCCTCGGCCAACGGCTCGGGATTGGCTTGCCCCAGCTGCGTCGTTGGGCCCAGGAGCCACCCTCTGCTGGGCAAGCACAGGAGATCCGCGAGGCCGCCAGGGCCAAGGTCGACGCCGCCCAATGGCTGGCGATCGTTCGGCCCCTGGAAGACCAACTGCGGGAACGCCGGCGCGATGCCCTGGTGGCCTACCTGCTGCACCATCCCGGGCTCTGGAGGCCCTCCGCCACCCGGGCGGGCGCCCCAGCTCCCACAGCCGATCAACTCTATGAGCACTTTTTGCTTGATGTGGAGATGAGCGCCTGCCAGCTCACCTCCCGCATCCGCCAGGCGATTGCCGCTATGCAGCTGTTCATCCAACGCTGCCAGATGGGCCTGGAAGAGAGCGAATTGCCCAATGAGCTCTCTCGCCAGTGGGACACCTGGCGCAAGACCTACCGCTATTGGGAAGCCAACCGCAAGGTGTTTCTCTATCCCGAAAACTGGATCGAGCCGGAACTGCGCGACGACAAAACGCCATTCTTTAAAGACCTGGAAAATGCCCTGCTGCAAAACGAGGTAACCGAGAAGGTGGTGGAGGATGCCTACCTCCGCTATCTCACCCAGCTCAACGACGTGGCCCGGCTGGAGATCATGGGCCTCTATGTCGAGAAGGAAGCCGGGGTGGATGTGCTCCATGTCTTCGGCCGCACCTCTGGAATCCCACATCATTATTACTACCGCCGCAGGGTGAATTCCCGCACCTGGACAGCCTGGGAGAAGGTGGAACTCGACATTGAGGGCGACCATCTGATTCCCGTGGTGTGGAACCGACGCCTGCACCTGTTCTGGCCCATCTTCACCGAGAAAGCCGTGCAACCAACAGCGATTTCAGAATCCGAGCAAGGCACTCCCCCTTTGAAATACTGGGAGATTGGCCTCGCCTGCAGCGAGCATCGTAATGGGCAGTGGAAAGCGAAGACGTTGATCTCAGGGAAGTTGGATTGGCCCGCCACTGCAGAACGCACGTCTTCTCTAAGACCCCAAAAAGATATCACATTCAAAGCCTTTGTTGATGCAGATACCGGAGCCCTGTCGATCTTTTGCTTCTCGTACCGACGGGATGCTTATTTTCCACTTTTCATTCCCGCAGCAGAATATCGCCTTGAGGGCTGTTCACTTACGGCCTTGATAAAATTGACGTCTGATGGGGAAATGCAGGATCTGGAATATGAATCCCCATTTCAAACGGGACCAAGTTTCATGCGCCTTGAAGAAATTGAGAACGGCTCTTCAGATAGAAGAGATTGTCTCCTCCTCCCAGACCGGGAAAGGCCATCGATACATATCGAAGTCTTCGGAAGGACCCCCGGGCCTGGGCCCTTTACCCTTCAACCAGCACATCAATATCCATGGTTTTTACCAGCCAATCAGCAGGATGGTGTGCGCACCTATTTTATCACCAACGAGGTGCCAGCGCGATGTGATCGCCGGCTCAAGCCCCCTCAGCCCCTATCGCTTCAACGTGATGCTGCAAAAGGCGAATGAACTGTGCGCTGAGGTGAAATCTCTAGGCGCTGCCTTGTTGAGTGCCTATGAGAAACGAGATGGAGAAGAACTCGCACGCATACGATCTGAGCATGAAAACCGACTACTCGATGCGATGAGACAAGTTAAAGAGAAGCAACTGGAAGAATCCAAAGAAACGTCTGCCAGCCTAACCAGAGCCAAGGCAACCATCAAGGAACGATGGGATTTCTATCGCACTATTGAGTACATCAATAATGCTGAAAGCACGTCTCTTCTTCTCGGCACGCTATCAAGCATGTTGGGGCTATTGGCTAATGGAATGTCAATCGGAGGTGCTTCTGCCGCCTTGGTCCCAGACATCACAATTGGTATCGCGGGCTGGGCAGGTTCGCCGATGACGATCGCGACATCCGGTGGGCAACAAGCCTCCAATGTGGCCAATTCATGGGGCAAGGCATTTGAAATGTTATCTGGCTACACAAATATGCTTGCTTCGCTGACAGGCACGATGGGGAACTACAAACGTCGCTGGGAGGAGTGGAAGCTGCAGGAACGCCTGGCCGAGAAGGAAAATGACCAAATCGAAAAACAGATCGCAGCGGCAGAGATCCGCAGTCAAATTAGCCAGACGGAGTTGGACAATCACGACCTTCAACGTACAAATGCACAAGCTGTAGATGAGTACATGCGCGCCAAGTTCAGCAACCAGGAGCTCTACAACTGGATGGTGTCGGAACTTTCCGCCCTTTATTTCCAGAGCTACCAGCTGGCCTATGACACCGCCCGCCGGGCGGAACTGGCCTACCGCTTTGAGCGCGGCATCGCCGACTCCAGCTTCATTCGCTTTGGGCAGTGGGACAGCCTGCGTCGGGGCCTGCTGGCCGGCGAACGCCTGCAGCTGGATCTGCGGCGCCTGGAGATGGCCTCCCTCCATGACCACCGGCGAGAGCACGAGCTCAGCAAGCACATCTCCCTTGTGAGCCTCAACCCCCTGGCCCTGATTCAGCTCAAGGAAACCGGCTCCTGCGAGTTGGAGGTGCCCGAGGTGCTGTTTGATCTCGACCACCCTGGCCACTACATGCACCGCCTCAAGGCCGTCAGCCTCACCATTCCCTGCGTCGTGGGTCCCTACACCAATGTCAACGCCAAGTTGACCTTGCTGAGAAACACCACCCGCATCAATCCCAATCTGATTGGGGACAATTCTTATCCAGAAAGCCTGGACCCCACATCCGACGAAAATAGATTCCGCCATGATTTCGCCCCCAGCCAATCCATCGCCACTAGCACGGGCCAGAACGACAGCGGCCTGTTTGAGCTCAACTTTCGCGATGAACGCTATCTCCCCTTTGAAGGAGCTGGCGCCATTTCCCGTTGGCGTTTAGAGCTCTCCGGCAAGTGGCCAGAAGGCCAATGGCCCCAATTCGACTTCCAGACCATCGCTGATGTGATCCTGCACCTGCGCTACACCGCCAGGGATGGGGGGGAAGTACTCAAGACCGCAGCCATCCAAAATCTCGATCAGGCGCTCAATCCGCTCCCGCACCCTGCTGAGGGGTCTGGGACGGAAGATCAGGGGTTATTTCGTCTGTTCAGCCTGCGCCATGAATTTCCCACTGAATGGCAGCGCTTCTTGCAAGCCCCAGCTTCACCCCGCAGTCTTAGCTTTGTCGTCACACGTGAGCGGTTTCCCTATTTCCTGCAGGGGAAAATCCTCG
>JBJTWN010000204.1:0-3445 GCA_046081785.1 Cyanobium sp. | reverse complement strand
TTGCCAGTGGCCTGCATCACATCGCCCCTCACGCGGCGGAACAGCTGACCCACCTCCAGATTCGGAGTGCGTAGATGGCGCAGCAGATAGGTGGTGAAGGGTGAATTGGGGCTGCTGCCAATGCCATCGGCAGCCTCTTTTCCAGGCGCGGTGGAAAATGCGATCAATGTGCCACCGTCGCCGGACGACAGGGGCGTCGCCAGGCCGCGGGTGGCACCGCCTCGGGCGGTAGAGCGCCAGCGGCGGTAGAAGGGATTGTTGCGGCAGGCATCAAGAATGATGATCTTGGCGGAGGCACGCGTGGACTCCACGGCGTTGATCACCTTGCCGAGCGGCACAGCATCGTATTGAGCATCAGCCTGGCGGCTGAGCTGGGCATTGATCGGCACCAGATAATTCTCGCCATCCACCTGCACGCCATGACCCGAGAAGTAAAATAAGCCAATCTCGCCGGGGCCCAGCCGCCGGCTGAACGTCTCCACCGCCTCATCGATGGCACGCTTATCGGCATTGCGTACGAGGGTGACGGAAAAGCCGATCTCCTGCAACGTGCGTGCCACCGCCTCCGCATCATTCACCGCATTGGCGAGGCGTTCGTCCGTGTAGGCGCCATTGCCGATCACCAGCGCCGAGCGCCTGCCGGCCTGAACCTGGGCCAGGAGCTGGCTGGAAAGCGCACGTTCAGAACTGGTGTGAGGCACCCCAAGTGCATGGGCTTGTAGCCCAGTTCCCACCGCAAGCAGCGCCAGTGCAACGCCCGCCGCCTGCTGAGCCATCACTGCGGCACGTAGGGCCGCACCAGCAGCCCGAGGCGGCCGTCGGCCGTCACCTGCAGCCGTTGCAGCACATGCACCACGTCTGGGTTGTGGGTGAGTTTGGCGAACTGCTGGGCGGTGAGCACCGGCGTGAGGTCCACGATCGCGACAGCCGAGGCGGCATCGACCTGCAGGGCAGAACCAGGCAGCGCATCCAGCGGCAGGCTGAGGCCGCGGATCGGGCGCACCTGCTGGCGGATTCCATTGGGGAGCGTCACCCAGAGATCGTTGCCCTGCTGAAAGTCAATCGTGCTGACCTTGGCCATGGCCACCGTCTGCCGCTGCGGCCCCACCGCCAGGGTGAGGGCGGAGGGGGTGAGGGCCACTAGCTGACCGCTCAGAGATCCACCTTGCTTAAGCCGCACGGTGGCGGTGGCGGGCAAGGCCACGCGCCAGGCACTGCGGCTGGCGGTTGCTGCTGGCCTGGCCTGGGCAGCAGCCTGAGAGCAAGACAAAAGCGATACCACCGAGGCAGGAAGGATCAGCGTCACCAGCATCAAGGCCACATACAGGGGGTGAGCCACTAACAAGTGGAGGCATCCGTTGATATGGGGCATCGTAATGGCCATCAGAGGCCCTGAGCTGCGCTGAGGATGACCAGCCGATCACCCTTGCCTCCATCGGGAAAGATCAACACGGATGGGGCCTTGCCGCCGATCTGAGCAGATGGAAGGCTAGGAATCACGAGAAGCCGACCTCCGGCATCACTGAGCAAGCGCCATCGACGACGGCCGCTATCTGAGTTCAGCTCATCTCCTAGTAAGGCGTCATAGCGCTCGCGACTGCCGAAGAGACGCACACCACTCGGATTCACCAGCATCTGATCTGGGTCGCGGCCGATCACAGATTGCGCACCTGGCATGGCAATGGTGATCAGCGGCAATGTTGACGTTTCATCCACCGCATCGCGACGCGCATCCGATAGCCCTTGGCTGGCTGCAAGCCCATAAAGCACAAGCAAGAGCCAAAGCACAATCACCAGCTCATTGACTAGTGAGGTCAGCAAGCGCAATTGTTGGCTCTGCTCTCGACCCAGCCCCATGCGCTGCAGAATATTCCCCAAAAGAGGCGCCAGCCATCCGCTAGAAAAGCGAATGGCACTGAAAGTGACAACACTTCCCGCAAAAGCTAGCCCCAGGCTAATGATGAACCGAAGAATTGCCCATGGACTTCTGAATAACAGCGAAAAAGCCGCAATTGATATCGTTTCTACGGGGAAACCCAGACTGGCCGGATCCACTTGAAAATAGGTGAAGTAATGCCATCGGAAAATCCACCCTGTGAACACAAGGGCAATCGCAATAAGGCCAATACTTCCGGCGAGCTTTCCCAGTGGAGAGGCAGATTCATTTGAGGATTCAGCCATAAGATAAGACCGCTGCCTAAATTTAACATAGTTTTTGTGCGAGAATTATAACCGCTTAGCCAAGCCTGCGTCCTGGTTTTTCCATTTGCATAACGCCAAGATCACCTGCACGCATTAAGCTTCAGGCCAAGGTGAAATCTTAAGGCGGCGTGTCAGGTGGATCTTGTTGTTAGCGGCTTCCAAAACCATCAGGGATCATTGAGTTAAAGCCATTAATTGGCTTTGGATCTCCTGTCAGAAGATAATAGTCATCTTGGTAGAGATTGAAGGAGCATAGGTCGGCAGGAGTGACTTCAGATGAGTTAACTTCTTTAAGTAGCCCTCCGGCCTCAAATGCTGCGGATACGAGCTCGGAACAGAAAAACTTGCCGTAGTCTTCCGTTGCATAAGTAGCGCCTTGAGCGTCTAAGAAGTCAAGACCAGCTTTTATTGCCTGATTCATATCATATTCCCTCCTATCATTATTCAGAAGAAAATTGACGAAGTCTGGCAGCCGGAGACTCGATCTTGCCTGCAAGCTAAGTGGTAGCCACCAAATCTCGCCCTCATGATATTGGACCCTTCTGCTAAGCCTATTTCTCTGCACACCTGCCGTACGAGCCTTCGTCACAGGGTCAATGTAGAGCGTTAACGATTCCATGACATCAATGATCCGCCCTGGCTGAGGTTCTCCCTCAAGCACCACCTTGGTCTCTAGTACAACTCCTACGTGTGAGACATTGGACCTCGTAGCCCACTTGATTATGTCAGAAAAATTATCTTTGCCAGCAAGGGCTATTACGTCGCCTGGCTGCATCTTTTCACGCGCTTCCTCGTAGGTTGTCTTTTTCATGGTTGTAGGAACTCAGCAGAGAGTGACATACCATCGATAGATCCGGAAAAAATGCCAGGCAACTATTCGGCAATATATCTTCAACTGACTATTGCCTTGGAATCCCGCTAACACCCAAGATCAGAAGCGGGAAGCAACCTCGGCGAAGACATTCCCCTCCGCCCCGTCTTCTGCATCTTGTTGTTGGGCTGCCCCTTCCACAGGCAACATTGGCCTGTTGGAGTCTGCCCGCGCAGGCTGCCACTTCACAGGCCATGGATCGGCCCCGTTTCGCCGACCAGCTGAAAGGCAGCCCAGTAGCGATCGTCCTCCCAGGCGGGGAGCTGTGGTTTTGTGCGGAATTCCTCCTGCACAGCCAGCAGGGCCTCCATGCGGCCTTTGCCTTGCTTGAGCAGGGTGTAGTAGCGCTCCATGAAATAGGCGGTGGCGTTG
>JBJTWN010000203.1:0-11928 GCA_046081785.1 Cyanobium sp. | reverse complement strand
CGGCCGCGCCGCCGCCGATCACGATCACATCCTGGTGGCCATCGTCGATGATCAGACCGGCGCCGGGGGCGGTGGTGGAGGTTGGGTCGTCAGTCATCAGCGCTGCCAGACGTAAATGAGCACAAACAGCACCACCCAGATCACATCCACGAAGTGCCAGAAGAGCGACACCGAGGTCACGCCAGCCTCGCCCCCGTCGTAGTTGCCGGGGCGGAAGGAGCGCCAGAGCATCAGCGCCATCAGCAGAATTCCCGTGATCACATGCAGGCCGTGGAAGCCGGTAAGCAGGTAAAACGTGCTGCCAAACACCCCGCTGCCCAAGCCAAACGCCAGGTGGCGCCACTCGATCGCCTGGCCGATTACGAAATAGGTGCCCATCGCCATCGTCAGCAGCCACACCGCCCGGAAGGCCCAGAGCTGCTGGCGCTGCAGCCGGGTCTCCGCAAACCAAGCCACAAAACTGCTGCTCACCAGCACGATCGTGTTGATCAGCGGATCGCGCACCTCCAATCCCTCCACCCCCGCGGGCAGCCAGATGGGGGAGGACATCTTCAACACGGCGTAGCCGACGAAGAAGGCCAGGAAAATCACGCTCTCCGAGAGCAGAAAGATGACCATCCCGGTCAAGTTGTGGCCGCCGTGGGGCGCATGGGCTGCGTGCTTCTCTGCGGGATGGGCCTGGGTGGTGGTCATCGCTCAGGCCTCCAGGGAATGGGCGATGTAGTGCGCTTCGTTCTCCACCAGCGGCCGGTTCAAGCCGTAGCCATAGGGGCCGTTGATTACCGTCGGCACATCCTCCTCAAAGTTTTCCAGTGGCGGCGGCGAGGGCAACAGCCACTCGAGGCCAATGGCATTCCAAGGGTTGGGACCTGCCCGCTCCCCCCTGGCCCAGGAGCTCACCAGATTCAACAGAAAGGGGATCATGGCCACTCCGAGCAGGAAGGCGCCCAAGCTGGCGAGCACATTGGCCAAGGCAAACTCGGGGTCGTAGGAGGCCACCCGGCGCGGCATACCCATCAAGCCGGCCCAGTGCATCGGCAGAAAGTTGAGGGCACTGCCCACAAACGTGAGCAAGAAGTGCAGCTTTCCCAGGCCTTCATACATCAGGCGGCCGGTGAACTTGGGGAACCAGTGATAGATGGAAGCAAACACACCAAAACAGAGGGTGTTGAAGATCACGTAGTGAAAATGGCCTACAACGAAGTAGGTATTGCCCACATGAATATCAACGGGAACGGTGGCCAGCATCACGCCAGTGATGCCAGCAAAGATGAAGTTGATCAGTCCGCCCAGGCAAAACAACATCGCCGTGGTGAGCCGCAGCCGGCCGCGCCAGAGGGTGGCGATCCAGGCAAACACCTTGATGCCCGTGGGCACGGCAATCAGCATGGTGGTGGCCATGAAGAGGTTGCGCATCCACTGGGGTGTGCCGCTGTAAAACATGTGGTGCACCCACACGATCAAGCTCAGGGCCGTGATCCCGAAGGAGGCCACCGCCACAAATTCATAACCAAACAACGGTTTGCGGGCATAAACAGGAAACAGCTCTGAGAAAATGCCAAACACTGGCAAAGCCATCACATAGACCGCCGGATGGGAGTAAAACCAGAAAAAGTGCTGGTAGAGCATCGGATCGCCCCCCCCTTCAGGGCGATAGAAGCTGGTGCCGAAGCTCAAATCAAAGAGAAGCATCACCGCACCGCCGGTGAGTACGGGCAACCCCACCAGCTGGATGATTTGGGCGGCGGCGGCGGTCCAGCAAAAAATTGGCATGCGAAACCAGCCCATGCCCGGAGCCCGCATGCGCACGATGGTGGTCACAAAATTCACAGCTCCCATGATCGAGGAGATGCCTGAGAGGGCCACAGCCAAAATCCAGAGAAACTGCCCGTTGAAAAAGATCCCCAGCGGATTTTGGGTGCTGAGTGGCGGATAGGCCCACCAACCAGACGTGGAGGGCCCGCCCGGCAGAAAGAAGCTCACCATCAAGATCGTGCCAAAAAGCGGAAACAACCAGAAGGCCAAGGCATTCAGCCGCGGAAAGGCCATGTCTGGCGCCCCGATCATGGGTGGGATCAGCAGGTTGTTGAAACCGTTGAGGATGGGGAAAAGGAACAGGAACAGCATCACCGTTCCATGCATGGTGTAGAGCCCGTTGTAAACGCTCGGATCCACAAGATCTGCCGGTGGTGTGATCAGCTCACCCCGCATGATCATCGCCAGCAGACCACCCACCAGAAAGTAAAAGAGAGCTAGAGCAATATATTGAATGCCAATAACTTTGGCATCGGTGTTGAACGTGAAAAAGCGCCTCCAATTGTCAGAGGCGCCGGGCACCGGATGGGGGGCCCGCAGCACCCGGGGATCGAAACTGGTGGGAGTGGACGTCATGGAGAATCGGCGGGAGAAGCGGAAATCAGGCTTCGTGAGGGGCTTCAGGATCCAGGCCCACGTTCACCTGGGGGGGTGGGGCGGGAGCCACCGTGGCCCAGCCCTGGTTTCCCCGTTCCAATCGCCGGCCATGGAGCTCCACAGCAGCATTCCAGCTGGGGTGCAACGGCTGCCGGGCGGCCTCGGTGAGCCAGTTCTGGAAAGTGCGCTCATCCTCCACCACCACATTGGTCTGGTTGCTGGCGAAGTAGGCGCCGCTAAACATCGAGTCGCGCAGCCGATAGATCCCCTCCCGGGTGGGGGTGAGGCGATAGCCGATCACGCTTCCGGGGATCAGATCCTGCTTCAAGCGAAAGGCCGGCACATAAAAACCGTGCAGGACATCCAGCGACACCAGCTCAAGCTGCACAGGCCGGTTGACCGGTAGATGCAATTCGGCGCTGCGCACCCCCTCGGGGTAAACAAATTCCCAGGACCACTGGCGGGCGATCACCTGCACGGGCCCGTAATCGTTCGGGGTGAGGCTGGCGTTCGCCGAGGCCAATCTCACCGCTTCGGTGTCGCTGGCCACTCTGGCTTTGCCGCCAAGCGTGGCCAAGGTGGTGTTCACCTGGATGGCCTTCCAAGTGAGCAGAGCCACGATCACCAGGGGGATCAGGGTCCAGGTGATCTCCAGTTTCAGATTGCCCTCAATGGGATCCCCATTCACCAGGTCGTACTTGGGTGCGCGACGCCACAGCACCGTGGCGAGGATCACTGCGACGCATCCCACAAGAAGAAAGGTGCCAATCCCGGTCTCCAGAGTGAAGAGGGCATCCACATGGGGGGCGGCCGCCGAGGCCTGCACTGGCAGCCAGCGGGGCACCTGGGCCATGACCCAGCGAGTGATCGCCCCATCGACCAGGAGGGCCAAGACAATCAGGAGCAGCCCTCTCATGGGAGAGCCTCCCGCAGGTCAGCGCCGGCGGCGAGGAGCTGATCGGCTCGGATATGGACGCCAAACTCAGCCGCCAGCTCCGCACCGAGTGTGCCGTGCAACCCAAAGATGGGGAAGAGTGCCAGCCCAATCAGCAAGTAGAGCCATTGCACCTGCCGGCCCATCTCTCGTCGCCACACAAAGCGCTGATAGCCCCTCCAGATCGTCATCAACACGATCACCAGCAGCAGCAGCACTCCGCCCACACCGTGCCAGAGCATGGTGGTGGCGCTGCCCAGTCCCAGGGCGCTTTGGATGCCTGGCAGGGGATCGGCGAGCAACATCTCAAAAAAACCCGCGGCCACCGTGAAGAAGCTCACCACTGCACAGGCCAACAGGTTGTACCAACCCACGTCATGCAGGCCGGCCCGGGTCACCGGCAGGGCGAGAAAGCGAAAGACACGACGTTCGAGGGGGTATAGCGCAGCGGCCACATCGAAGGTGATGGCGATCACGAAGAGGCCGATGGTGAAATGCACCAGGTTGGGGTGGATCGGCACGCCATAGGGCAGATGGTTGGGTCCCAAATAGGGAGCCAACTGCTCAATCGGGGTGGCGGCAAGCAGGGGTTCCAGGAGGGCACTCACACCAAGCCCTCCCGAGTGGCTTCCACCACGGGCACCGTATGGAGGCCGTAGGTCCAAATCAGTTGGTTGCCCAGGGCGACCTGGATGGTCACCAACACCAGCAGCACCCCACCCGCGGCGAGAAAGGGCAGGGGTAGTTGGCGTGGATCGCGACCGCGCACCACATAGCGCCAACCGCTCAGCACCGCAAGCACGCCAGCCAGCGACCAGCCCAGGGTGCTGTGCAGGTTGAGGATTTCGCTGGCGCCGCCATAGGGCTGGGCGAGCCCTGCCTCCACCTGGCCAAAGATGATCGCCACAAAGATGGCCACGGTGGCGATGAGGAGATTCCAGAAACTCACTTCAAACAGATTGGGCTTGCGCAGCACCACTCCCGCCAGGTCAAACAGCACGCTGATGACCGCCATGGCGATCACAAAATGAACAACAATCGGATGGATGGTGTCCATCCAGGGAAGGTTGTGGTCGTTGAGGGGGGGGAGAAGTCCCTGCATGGCCCGGGGAGGAAACTGGGGGAAGCGGGCAACCGGCTCGCAGCCTCCGCTGAAGGCTGCATGGCTCATTCCCACCTTGCTCCAAGCGAGGCAGCGGGCTGGAAGGGTTCACATACTTCGACATGGTTGGCACGTGTGTCGTGGTGGTTTGCCGACACCCTGGAGCCATCCTTGTCCTAACCAAGCCTTAACGAATTCAAGGCTTAACTTGAGTGTCATCGATGCTTTTGTCTTGAGCATGCTCCCTGCGGGTGGGCCTCCCACCGATGGGCATCGCTCAGGGGACGACAGCAAGAGAGAAGCCGCATCCCATCCCCTTCCGCCCCCCTGCCTGCCATGACCTCCGAGCGCTTTTTCCTGGAGCTGCAACCGCCGCAGGAGCGCATGAAAGCCTGGCCCCATGTGGTGATCGTTGGCGGGGGGTTCGCCGGCATCAAGGCCGCCCGGCGCCTGGCTGGTCGGCCCGTGCGGGTGACCTTGATCGACAAGCGCAATTTCAACCTCTTCCAGCCCATGCTCTACCAGGTGGCCGCGGGGCTGGTGGCGGAGGCCGATATCTCCATCCCTCTGCGCCAGCTCTTCGCTAATGACGAGAACGTGCAGGTGTTGCTGGGGGAGGTGGTGGATCTGCTTCCTGAGGAGAACTGCATCGTTTTCAACGAATCCCACCTCCGCTTCGACCACCTGATCGTGGCCACGGGTTCTGGCAGCAGCTATTTCGGCCATGAGGACTGGCGTCCCTTGGCCCCGCCGATGAAGATCCTCGAGCACGCAGAGGAAATCCGCCGCCGGGTGCTCAACGCCCTGGAGGCCGCGGAGCAGTGCGCCGATCGAGAGCGGCGAAAGATGTTGCAATCGGTGGTGGTGGTGGGAGGAGGCCCGAGTGGTTGCGAGCTGGCGGGCTCCCTGATGGCCCTGCTCAGGGATCTCACCCGAAGCCAGTTCCGCCAGCTGAATCCCAAGGATTGCCGCGTGCTCCTGGTCGATCCAGGCGATCGGGTGCTGCGGGCCATGCATCCCTCCCTCTCGGAAGCCACTGGCAAGCATTTGGCCAGCCAAGGTGTGGAACTGATGCTGGGAGCCCGGGTGCAGGAGATCAGCCCAGGGCGCTTACGGGCCACCCTGGCCCAACCAGTTCCAGGCCAAGCCGGAGAAGTGGAGCTGGAGGCTGGCACCATCTGCTGGACCGCCGGCGTGCGGGCTTCCCACCTCGGGAAGCTGCTCGCCGAGCGCACGGGCTGCCCAGTGGATCGGGGCGGCCGCGTGATCGTGGCACCGGATTTCTCCATTCCCGGCCATCCCGAGATCCGGGTGGTGGGCGATCTCTGCTCCTATTCCCACACCGCCGATGGCGAACCCCTGCCAGGCATGGCCGGGCCTGCCGTGCAGATGGGGGGATGGGTGGGCCTCGACATCCTGGCCCGGCTGCGCGGCGCCCAGCACAAACCCTTCCGGTGGTTCGACTTCGGCAGCATGGCCGTGGTGGGGCCCCTCTATGCCGTGGCCGATTTGCGGGGGGTTCGCGTGAGCGGGCTTCCGGGGTGGGTGCTCTGGGGCCTGGCCCACCTGGCCTTCATGCCAGACAATGAAAACCGTCTCAGCCTTCTGGTGAAATGGCGCTGGGCGATCGCCAGGCGCCAGAGGGCTTCCCTGCTCATCACGGGCAAGCCTAATCAGCACATGGGCGTTGAGGTGGGCCTGGAAGCCATCGAACTGCACCAGGGGACCGAGCTGGCGACGCCTTCACCTGCTGAAACCCCTGGGCCCAAAGCCGCCAAAGCCGCCTGATCGCCGCAGGGCTCAATGCCCAGCTTGCAGCCGCTCGATCAGATGGGTGCCGACACGCAGGGCATTGGCGATTGCCGTGAGCGAGGGGTTAACCGCGCCGATCGATGGCATGAAGCTCGTGTCGACCACGTAGAGGTTGTCGAGCTCGTGGGCTTTGCAGTTCACATCCAGCACGGAGGTGTCCGGGTTGGTGCCGAAGCGGCAGGTGCCGGCCTGGTGCCCCACGGCGGCAATGCCCATGCTGTTGGCGATGTAGATCTGCCGCTCCACAAGATGTTTTTTGAGGTAGAGCTTGTCGAGCATCCCTTCCAGGCGGCTCACCAGCCGCTGGGAGGCGGTGAGGTTGTTGAAGGTGTAGTGCAGCTGGATCTGCCCTGATGGGGTTACGGTGATTCGGTTTTCAGGGTCAGGCAGGTCCTCGCTTGAGATCCAGAAGTCGATCGCATGTTCGGCGATCTTGTCCATGCTCCAGCCAGGCATCATGAAGGTTTCGAGCGGCGCATAGCCCTTCATGATCGCGCCGTCGGTCTTGCCGGTCATCTGGATGTTGCCCATCGGATAGTTGAAATCCGCATCGCCGAAATACCAGTCGTTGATGCTCACCGTCTTCTGGAAGGTGGTGTGGTTTGGTTCATGGGCCAGGGCCACCATCGCCTTGCTGTTGTGGAACATGTAGTTGCGGCCCACCTGATCGGAGCCGTTGGCCAGCCCGCGGGGGTGGGTGTCGCTGGCCGACATCAACAGCAGGCGGGCGCTGTTGGCCGCGCCGCAGCTCACCACCACCACATCGCCCCTCACCCGCATCGGCGCCCCATCCCGCTCGATCTGCACGGCCGTCACCTGGCGGCCACTGCTGTCGGTCTCCAGGCGCTTCACCTCGGCCCGTGTGAGCAGGGAGAGGCTGGAAGCCGCCAACGCCGGGCGGATGCCGAGAACCTCGGCATCGGATTTCGCATGCACCAGGCAGGGGAAACCATCACAGCGGTTGCAGCGACGGCAGCGGCTGAAGGCCATCCGCTCCTCATCCAGCATCACCCCGCTTGGGGCATGGAAAGGGTGGAGGCCCATGCCGCGCAGGTCATCCACGAGCTTCTGCATGCGAGGCTCGTGGCTCACTGGCGGGTGCGGGTAGGGACCGCTGCAGGGCGGCTCGGTGGGATCCTCCCCCCGCAACCCGTGCACGTGATACATCTCCTCCGCCTTCTGATACCAAGGCTCGAAGTCGGCGTAGCGCAGCGGCCAAGCCGGCGACATCCCCTCGCAATGACGAAGCTCCTCGAAATCCTGCTGCCGCAGCCTGAAGTGGGCCGCCCCATACAGCTTGGTGGCTCCGCCCACGAAGTAGTGGCTGCCGGGCTGGAAGGCCTTGCCGTGCTTGTCGAGCCAGAGATCCTTTGACACGTAGCGGCCCTTCTGCATCACCTCTTCGGCATCCCAGTTCTGGGGTTCCTGGGGAAGCCAGTCCCCCCGTTCCACCACGAGCACCTTCAGGTCCCTGTTGCTGACAAGGTGGCGAGCCAGGGTGCCGCCACCGGCTCCGCTGCCGATGATCACCACGTTGAAATGGGCTCCATCAGCCACGTCCAACTGGAACGGAGCCGGCAGGGGGGAACTTTCGATGGTGGGGTCGCAGATGCTGCTGGTGGGGGATGTCATGGGGAGGTGGCGGCAGCTGGGAAATTCAACCGTGGGGATAACTGGAAAGTTGCTGGATCATCTTGCAGACGAGGGCACTCCAGCCGGTCTGGTGGGAGGCGCCCACACCGCTGCCGCGATCGCCGTGGAAATATTCATGGAACAGAATCAGATCCCGCCAGTGGGGATCCTCCTGAAAGAGGTCCACAGAACCGTTGAAGGGCCTGCGCCCATCCTTGTCGCGGCGGAAGAGAGCCACGAGCCGCTTCTCCAACTCCAGGGACACTTGCCAGAGATTCAACCAGTTGCCGGAGCGCGTCGGGAACTCGACTTGCACGCTGTCGCCATAGAAATGGGCGAATTTCTGCAGGGATTCAATGAGCAGAAAATTCATCGGCATCCAGATCGGGCCGCGCCAGTTGGAATTGCCGCCAAACATGGCGACGGGGCTGTCGGCAGGGGTGTAGGTGAGGCTCTCGGTCTGGCTGCCTTCCTTGGTGGTGTAAGGCTGGCTCTCATACACCTTGGAGAGGGAACGAATGCCATAGGGAGAGAGAAACTCCTCCTCATCAAAAAGGCGCACACAGATCCTCTGCAACCGTTCCTGCGGCACCAGGCTGAAAAGGATCCGATCGTTGTGCCAGTGCCCGAGATACTCCACCACCCAGTTTGGATCGATCCGCTCGTGCAAAAACCAGGCCAGCGAATTCTTCACATCCAGCATCGGCAGCCGGCTGACTGTTTCCACATCAAAGCTTTGCACCGCTAGCAGGGGCACCAACCCCGAGAAAGAGCGAGTGCGCAGATAGTCAAAGCTGCCATCAAGCCGGCGGATCACGTCGTAGTAAAACCCATCCTCCTCATCCCAGTTGAGAAAATGGCGGTTGGCGGGTTTGTTGAGGCTCATGGAAAGCTGCACGAAATCCACCACGAAACGCTCGCAGATGTCGGCATACTCCGGCTCTTCACGGCTGAGCTCCACGGCGATCGCCAGGAGATTGAGGCTGAGGGAGGCCATCCAGGCGGTACCGTCGCATTGCTCGATCAAGCTGCCGTTCGCCAAGGGAAATCGCCGGTCGAAGACCGCGATGTTGTCGAGGCCAAGAAAGCCTCCTTCAAACAGATTGAAGCCAGAGCGATCGTTGCGATTGGCCCACCATCCGTATTCCAAAATCAGCTTGCGCAAGGCCATGCGCAAGAATTCAAGATCACCCGCATCGTTGGCCTTACGATCGATCTGATAAATCCGCATCGCCGCCCACGCCCCAATCGGCGGGTTGGGATCGGAGAGGGCCCATTCATAGGCCGGAGTCTGGGCGTTGGGAGCGGTGTAGTGGGGATTGCGCAGCAGCATGCACTGTTGTTTCGCTGTTGCTTGATCAAACAGGGCAAAAGAGACCGAATGGAACATCAGATCCCACTGGCAAAAGTATGGATACTCCCAACAGTCGGGCATGGAGATCACATCGTGCGCGTGCAGTCGCTTCCAGTAGGCGTTGGCGCTGTTCCACCGTTCTGGAGGTGGAGTCAGGCCCGTGGGATCGCCCTCCAGCCAGCGCAACACGCTCCAGCCGTAATACTTTTTGCACCAGAGCATCCCGGCCGTTCCGGCCAGGTGGATGCGCCGATCCTCCTCGCTGAGATTGGGGGCCCGATGCTCGAAATACTCCAGCCATTCCCGTTCCCGCTCAGCGAAGGTGGCTTCAAAGTCAGGTCCGAAGGGATCGGCCCCATCCTCATTGGCAGTGTTTCTGAGCCGCAAGGCCACCACCCATTCCTCGCCGGGCGCGAGGGTGCGCTGCAGCAAACAGGCAGCTTTGCTGCCCTCACCGGCCGCATTGATGGCGCCGTTCTCCCCCTCCACCACGAAGCGATGAAAGCCATCCTTTTGAAATGGCGTGGCATTGGTCACCCCCCAGAGGCGCTCGCTGTTATTTCGTTGTCGGTGAACATCCACTTCCCCCCTTCCCTGCAGCTGAGCCGATAGGCGCCCAGGTGGGGGATGGGCTCGCTCAGCACCGCCCCTGCGATTGAGGGATCCAAACGAATCAGGCGCTTCCCTTCATCGGGGTAGCCCCAGCTCCAGGTGTTGCGCAGCCAGAGGGTGGGCAGCAGGGTGAGGGGAGCGGGGTCGGGCCCGCGGTTGCTCACCCGCACCTGGATCAAGATGTCTTCGGGGCCGTGCTTGGCGTAGTCGAAGACGACATCGAAGTAGCGGTGCTCATCGAAGATGCCTGTGTCCACCAGCTCGAATTCAGGCTGGTCTCGGCCGCGACGCTGATTTTCGGCCAGGAGTCGCTCATAGGGAAAGGCTTGCTGCGGATATTTGTACAGCCCCCGCATGAAGCTGTGGGTGGGGGTGTTGGCCAGATGGAAGAAATAGTCCTTGAGGTCTTCGCCGTGGTTGCCCTCGGGGTTGCCCAGACCAAAGGGACGCTCCTTGAGGATCGGGTCTTTCCCGTTCCAGAGGGCCACCGAGAAGCAGAGGCGGCACTGCTCATCGCAAAGACCCAGCAGGCCATCCTCCCCCCAGCGATAGACCCTGGAGCGGGCATGGTCGTGGGGGAAGGACACCCAGGCGTCGCCATCGGCAGAATAGTCCTCTCGCACGGTGCCCCACTGGCGCTCGCTGAGGTAGCTGCCCCAGAGCTGCCAGGGCACCTTGCCATGGTCGCGCTCAGCCATCCGGCGCGCCTCGGAGGGGTGGATCCCGTCAAACTCGGGCGCAGCGGAGGGGACGTTCACCGGGGCGGCCTCACAGCCCAGGGCTGCTTTGCATGATGCCCCCATCGGCGAAGACGGTGGTGGCGGTGATGTAACTGGCGGCATCACTGGCGAGGAAGGCCACGACCTTGGCGATCTCCTCGGGCTGGGCCATCCGGCCGAGGGGGATGGCGGCGTTGAGTTTCGCCAGAAGTTCGGGATTGTTCATGGTGGAATCGTTGATCGGCGTGGCCACAGCACCAGGGCCCACATTCACCACCGTGATGCCGTGGGGAGCCAACTCCAGGGCCGCGGTGCGGGTCATCATCCGCACGCCTCCCTTGGCACAGCAGTAGGGCGTGTTGTTGGGCATGGGCCAGTCTTCATGCACTGAGGAGATGTTGATGATGCGGCCACCGCCTCCCTGGGCGATCATCTGCTTGGCGGCAAATTGCGTGGCGAAGAACACCCCCCTGAGGTTGACGTTCAGCACCTTGTCGTAATCATCAGGGGTGGTGTCGAGAATGGAGGTGCGGGTTTCAATGCCCGCGTTGTTCACCATCACATCCAGCCGGCCGTATTTGGCAACGGCTGCATCCACGAGGCGCTGGAGGTCGTCTAGCTTGCTCACATCGGCCTGCACGCCAAAACTGCTGCCCCCATAGGCCCCGATCTCCCGCTCCAGCTCCTCGGTGGCCTCAGGATGGGATCGGTAGTCGATCACTACCTTGGCACCGAGCTCGGCGAGAATTTCCACAATCGACTTGCCAATGCCGCTGTTGCCACCGGTGACGATCGCCACCTTGTTGACCAGCAAGTTGGAGAGGGCCCTGCCGGCCATTGGATTGGAACTGGTCATGGGGTGGGGGAAAAGCCCATCAGCAATCGTCCGCAACCTACTGAGGGAAGTTCGACTGGACCACGGCTTGGGGAGAATCTCCTCATTTCATTTCCAACCGGGTCGGGCCTTCATCGAAAGACGGCAGCTGGGGAAGGGGTACTCGTTCTCAAGTGTTCCTTCTCCCGTCCTCAAGGCGGGGCCATGGACTGCCCCTGTGCTTCATCGCTAGGGTGAATCGGTAAGGGTTTTGGACCTCACGACCTCTCCAAGCACGAACGCAAAACCGAGCCCCACGTCCTGAATTCTTCAGCAACCATGAAGACCATTGCATTGGAAGAACATTTCGTCACTTGATTACCCATAAGACTCCGTGATTCTGAGATCCCTCTCCGTGCGTGGCATGCAGCAGCAGACGGCATTGGCAATGCGTTCGGTCATCGCAGCCATCGCAAAGCGCCGGTTGAAACGGAAGCAATAGCCGCCCAAGTAGCGCTTGGCGTACTTGTCAAAGTT
>JBJTWN010000202.1:0-34144 GCA_046081785.1 Cyanobium sp. | reverse complement strand
CGCATGGGAGGGCCTTGGCAGCCATCAGGGCCTGCCCGTTTCACTCCCCGGCAGGGGGCGCGACGGTGCCAGCTCGCCCAGGGGCTTCAGGGCTGTTCCGGGGTAATAGTGCTTGAGGATCGATTCCATGGTCCAGCCTCTCCGCGCCAGGTCGATCGCCCCGGCTTGTGACAAGCCGACGCCATGGCCAAACCCTCCCCCTTCCATCAACCAGGTTCCTGACTGCGGTTGGGCGAGGCTGAACAAGGTGCTCGGCAGCTGGCGCAGAGTGCGACGAATCGCATCTCGACGCAGCACAACCGTTGCTTGGCTGCCCACAATCTCCAGGGCGACCACACGCCCGCTGGTTCCCCGCTCCATCACCTGCAGGCGGAGAGGAGTCCCCACCGAGAGCCCCCTGGCCCCAAGGGCAGAGTTGATTGCCCCTGCGGTGAGGGTGCGCCGCCAGCGAAAGAGGGGATGATCCATGCCATAGGCTCCCTGGCTCTGGCGGAGCAGGGCCGGCAGCGTCTCGGCCGTGAGGGGGAGGGTCGTCTGGGCGACAAAGGCCGAAGCACCATCCACAAATGGCCGGAGGTAGGGCAGGGGATCCACATCCCACGCTTCCTCAAATCCTGCAGCAACACCCCCGTTGCTGGCGTGATACACCGCATGGATGGGCTCCTCTGAGGCCACGACAACTTGCCCGCGACTGCTGGCAATTGCCCCCTTCACTGCCGGGCTGGCGTGGCTCGGATCGCTGTACACCTGGCATTGGGTGTCGGCGCAGAGGTGATAGCCATCCACCTGGAAACGCCCTCGGTTCCGAACGGCCCAGGTGCGGGCGAGCACAGCCTGGACCGCCAACGCAGCCGGTGGGGAACCGGCACCAATCTCATGGGGAACGACACCCTCCAGATAGCGCTCCAGGGGAACTTCCTCCACAAGAGTCCAGCCCCCATGGGCATCGGCAAGCAATCGGAACGGCCCGGCGAAGATTCCCTGCCCCCAGGCAAGTCCCCCTGAGGCCCGCAAGCGAATGGGACCCTGCAACACCATCGTGCCCTGGGGACGACGAATCTCGAGCAGCAGACGGCGCGTTTCAAGGCGCTCCACAAGCTTCGCCTGCTGGCCTGGCGGATCTGGCGCTTCGGCAGGGGCCCACACTTCCCAGTCCACCGGCCGGGCAATCAGCGGCTGAAGACCGCTGGCCGCCCACGGTCTGGCCGCGGCTTCGGCACTTTCGTAACTGGCGAACGGTCCCAACACCCGGCGACGCATGGTGATGGGCTGGGACAACGGCTCCCAACGCCAATGCAACGTGATCAGGGGGGCCGTCAACCGCTGGCCGCCTTCATCCTCCAGGGTGAGGGTGCCACTGGCGGCCTGCAACCGCAGCGGTGCGGCTTGCTCCGCTGGGGCGCCCCCCTCCTTCGACCCTCCAGGACCCAGCCTGGCCGCCAGAGCCACCCAAAGGACGGGCTGATCCGATTGCAACGGAGGGGGGGCGACGACAGGCCAGTGCAGCGATGTCCGATCGGAGGCCTGACAGCCGCCGCTGAGGAGCAGCAGGGATCCCAGCAGCCAGGGCTGCCAGCGCAGCCGGAAGGCCGCGGGGCTGTTGGCACCAGAACGGGGGTGATCGGAGGAGAGCATCGGCGGATGACTTGGAAAGGGGTGGCGCGACGTCGTAGGGTGCTCGTTTGTGTATGTGGCCTTGAGATGCCAAAGCTGAAAACCCGCAAAGCAGCCGCCAAGCGATTTCGGGCCACAGGCAGCGGCAAGTTTGTGCGCCGACGTGCGTTCCGTAACCATCTACTCGATCACAAGAGCCCCAAGCGCAAGCGCTATTTGGGCACCATGGCTGTAGTGGATGAGCGGGACAGTGACAATGTGGCCCTGATGCTCCCCTACGCCTGAGCGAGCCGGCTTGCCACTGGTGCAGCCCTTCTTCCACACCGTTATCCCCACTGATTCATGACCCGCGTCAAAAGAGGCAACGTCGCCCGGAAGCGCCGCAACAAGATTCTTCGTCTGGCCCGGGGCTTCCGTGGCAGCAGCGGCAGCCTGTTCCGCACCGCCAACCAGAGGGTGATGAAAGCCCTCTGCAACTCCTATCGCGACCGGCGCCGCCGCAAGCGCGACTTCCGTCGTCTCTGGATCGCACGCATCAACGCAGCAGCCAGACAAAATCAGACCACCTACAGCCGGCTGATCGGCGGCATGAAAAAGGCCGAGATTCGTCTGAATAGAAAAATGTTGGCCCAGCTGGCCATCGTTGACCCTGCCGCCTTCACCACCGTGGTGACCACCGCCACCCACTGACGGCGGACATTCACCGATGGTCGACATGCTGCCCGATGCCTATCTGCTTGGCCTGATCGGGCTTCTGGCCATCGCTGCAGTAGCAGTGGCCAGACAGATCCTCAGGGTGCGCGCTGACGAACTCACCCTGTCTCGCCTGGGAAACGATAAAAAACTAGACAGCGCTTCCATGGATGCGGCCAGCTTGTATGAGTTGGCCTCAGTGCAACTGCGGAAGCGCCTTTACGGCCAGGCAACAGATACGCTCAAAGCGGCCCTCAAGCAATGCGAGCTCGAAAAAGCTCCTGCGGAAGCGTTAGCCCTGATGGAAAATGCCATGGGATTTGCTTTGGCTGCCCAGAGTAAATATCCTGCCGCCATACGTCACTACCGCTCGGCGATCAAAGCGAAGCCAGACTATCCCGTGGCTCTCAACAACCTGGCTTTTGCACTAGAGAAGCAGGAAAAATTGGATGAGGCCCGTCTGGCCTACAATCAAGTGCTTACCCTCGACGCAGGCAATAAAACAGCTGTAAAACGCCTGAAATCCCTGGATCGACGCTCCGGCATCTCCAGCGACAAAGCAGCCTGACCGTCGACTACAACTCGGCCAATTCAAGCTTCATCCTTCTCAGCCCGGCTCACCACAACCAACGCAGCTGACACAATAGGTGGCCTCGATTGCTTGAAATCGGAGCGGAAACTCAGACGCAAAACGCACTTTCAAGGAAGACCGTGGTGATTCAGTCGCTCGGCCTCTCGCCAAACGCTTCACCACAATCCCCGGATCACTCCGCCAGCTGCAGCAGGGGTAGGCCCAGGATTCAATTGAAGCCTTCCCCCAAGGCCCGTAGCCCGATCGGGCAGCCAGCCACTGAGCGATAGCCCCTGTTGACCCTGGAACTCACCACCGGGCTCAAGAACGGCCCCCAAGCTGTCGCCCAGCACGAGCAGATCAAGCTGATTGGATTTGGCATTGAGATTGCCCTGTATGGGCGTGCTCACTCCATTGAGCGTCAGTTGTCCCCGCAGATCAACCATTTGACCCAGGGGCGTGACCCGGCTGAGCACCAACACAGCTGGCAGGGGGCTCCGGCTCCCGAAGGGCCAGTACGTGCCTTTCCAACTGCGAGGAATCCGCTCGGCAATGATCTGGGAGCGGCCCACGGGGTCGTAGGCCTCGACGCCCCCCAAGACCGGCCCACCGGACGGGAGGGGGCTGGCTGCCAGGAGCAGAGGGGCGAGAGCCATGGGCAGAGGCATCACGGTTGAGCAGCTGCCAGCGCACACTAGAGGGGTGAGACGTGGATCTGAGCTCCCCATGTGCCCCTTGCCATCCTCAACGGCCCCGTCGGAGATGGGGCCTGCGGTTCCCCGGTCGGGCGCCGGGGATGAACTCGTGATCGGTGGGCGCCGGTTTGCCAGCCGCCTGATGACAGGGACTGGCAAATATCCCTCCCTGACCCTGATGCAGGCCAGCCTGGAGGCCAGTGGCAGCGCCATCGTCACTGTCGCGGTGCGTCGGGTGCAGAGCCAAGCCAAGGGCCACCAGGGGCTGCTGGAGGCGATCAACTGGCAACGCATTTGGATGTTGCCCAACACGGCTGGCTGCGCCACCGCCGACGAGGCCATCCGCGTGGCCCGACTGGGTCGGGAACTGGCGAAGCTGGCTGGCCAAGAGGACAACACCTTCGTGAAGTTGGAGGTGATACCCGATCCGCGCCATCTGCTGCCTGATCCCTTCGGAACCCTTGCGGCGGCTGAACAACTGGTGCGGGAGGGATTCACCGTACTGCCCTATATCAACGCCGACCCATTGCTGGCCAAACGGCTTGAAGAGGTGGGCTGCGCCACCGTGATGCCCCTGGGCTCACCGATTGGTTCTGCTCAAGGCATTCGCAATGCGGCCAACATCGCCCTGATCATTGAAAACGCAACGGTTCCCGTGGTGGTGGATGCCGGAATCGGCGTGCCGAGCGAGGCCGCCCAGGCCATGGAGATGGGCGCCGATGCCCTGCTCGTCAACAGCGCCATCGCCCTGGCTGGCGATCCGCCGGCCATGGCCCACGCCATGGCGATGGCCACCTGTGCCGGGCGCCTGGCCCACCTGGCGGGGCGGTTGCCCATGCGTGCGGAAGCCAGCCCGAGCTCCCCCATCCAGGGGCTGGTGGGGAGCTGAGGCCTGCCCGCGCCGGCCCACTGTGACGAACCATGCCGGGCAGAAGACAGAACGAATCTCTGCCCATAAGGTTTGCCAAACCTCCAAATCCACCATGCAAGTCACCCAGGAAGATGGCGGCAAGCTCAATGCCTTTGCCAAAGAACCCCGCATGGTGGTGATCGAGCCAGGCGAAGCCCCACCCTCCAACAGGATGCTGTTGATTGGCGGCCTGGTGCTCGTGCTGGCGCTCCTGGCCGTGGCCAGCCGCATTAGCTGAAAGCTGTTGGGAATGGCCGGAGGCCTGTAGTAGCTTGCTGCGTTAAGCAACCGCGCATTCAGGAGTCTCGGGGTGAAGGTTCTTGTTCTCGGCGGCGACGGGTTCTGCGGTTGGCCCTGCGCGGTCAACCTGGCTGATGTCGGCCACGAAGTGGTCGTTGTGGACAACCTCAGCCGTCGCAAGATCGACATCGATCTGGGCGTTGAATCGCTGACGCCGATCGCCACCATCCGAGATCGCCTCACAGCCTGGGAACAGGTGGGTGGCGCCCCGATCCGCTTCGAGCATCTGGATATTGCGAAGAATTACGATCAGCTGCTGGCTCTATTGCGTGTTGAGCGCCCCGACGCAGTGGTGCATTTCGCCGAGCAGAGAGCCGCTCCCTACTCAATGAAAACCAGCGCCACCAAGCGCTACACCGTCGACAACAACGTCAACGGCACCCACAATCTGCTCGCGGCCATTGTTGAGAGTGGGCAAGACATCCATATTGTTCACCTCGGGACGATGGGTGTTTATGGGTACGGATCCCACCGGGGTGCCACCATCCCAGAGGGCTACCTCACGGTGGAAGTGCCCCAGCCTGATGGCAGCCGCTTCACCGAGAAAATCCTTCATCCGGCCAATCCCGGCAGCGTTTATCACATGACCAAAACGCTGGACCAGCTGCTGTTTTTCTATTATAACAAAAACGACAATATTCGTATCACCGACTTGCACCAAGGCATCGTCTGGGGAACAAATACCAGCCTGACCGAAAAGGATCCGCGCCTGACGAACAGATTTGATTACGATGGTGACTATGGAACGGTGTTAAATCGTTTTCTTATGCAGGCTGCGATTGGGTATCCCCTCACGGTGCATGGAACCGGGGGGCAAACCCGGGCGTTTATTCATATACGAGACTCTGTGCGCTGTGTGCAACTCGCCCTGGAGCATCCTCCGAGCCACGGAGAGCGCGTGAAAATTTTCAATCAAATGACGGAGAGTCATCGGGTTTCCGATCTGGCTGAAAAGGTGGCCGCTCTTACCGGAGCGGAGATCAACTACCTCTCCAATCCACGCAACGAGGCCATCGAAAATGATCTGATCGTGGACAACCGCTGCTTCATCGAACTCGGCCTCAACCCCACCACCCTCGACGATGGCCTGCTCACGGAAGTGGTGGATGTGGCGCGCCGTTGGGCCGATCGCTGTGATCGTTCCCGCATCCCCTGCCTCTCCGCTTGGACCAGCCGACAGGCTGCGGCCATCGGATCCCCGGCCTGAACGGCACGCTCTGTGAAGATCGTTTTTTTCACGGAAACCTTTCTGCCCAAGGTGGACGGCATTGTCACCCGTCTCACCAAGACGGTGCAGCACCTTGTGGATGGAGGCGATGAGGTCCTGATTTTTTGTCCAGAGGGTGCGCCAGATCAATTCATGGGAGCCAAGGTGGTGGGGGTGCCAGCCATGCCGCTCCCCCTCTACCCCGAGCTCAAGCTTGCCCTCCCCAGACCTGCCGTTTCAGAGGCGCTAGACCGGTTTGCGCCAGATCTGGTGCATGTGGTGAACCCGGCCGTTCTGGGGCTGGGTGGCATCTGGCTTGCCCGTTCCCGCGGTCTGCCTTTGGTGGCGAGCTACCACACCCACTTGCCCAAATATCTGGAGCATTACGGCATGGGCATGCTGGAGCCCCTGCTCTGGGAATTGCTGAAAACAGCTCACAACCAGGCCCAACTCAACCTTTGCACCTCCACTGCGATGGTGGCGGAGTTGGCATCCAAGGGCATTCAACACACGGCTCTCTGGCAGCGGGGTGTGGATACAGAGCTCTTTCGGCCGTCGTTGCGCTCCAACGCCATGCGTGCTCGCCTGCACGGAGAGCATGACGACACGGGCAACCTGCTGCTTTACATCGGGCGCCTCTCTGCCGAAAAGCAGATCGAACGGATCCGCCCCGTGCTCTCTGCCCTGCCCAAGACCCGTCTGGCCCTGGTGGGAGATGGTCCCTATCGCCACCAATTGGAGAAGCTTTTCGAGGGAACAGCTACCACGTTTGTAGGCTATCTCGCCGGTGAAGATCTGGCCTCCGCCTATGCCAGCGGTGATGCTTTCCTGTTCCCCTCCTCCACCGAAACGCTTGGCCTGGTGCTCCTGGAGGCCATGGCCGCAGGCTGCCCCGTCGTGGGGGCAAACCGTGGGGGCATCCCCGACATCGTGAGCCATGGGGAAAATGGCTGCCTCTACAACCCAGACGACCCCGAATCTCTGGTGGCCGCCGTGCAGGTGCTGCTCGGAAATGAGGATGCCCGTCGCACCCTACGGCACGCCGCCCGAGAAGAAGCCGAACGCTGGAGCTGGAGCAGCGCCACAGAACAACTCAGGCGTTATTACGCCACCGTGGTGCATCCCAGCAAGGTGGTTCTGATGGCTTGAAGACGGTTAGAGCTCGGCAGGGGCGGCTTCTGGCAGAGAGGAGGGGCGTTGGCCCTGAAACCAGGTGCTCAGAAGCGCCTTCACCATCGGGGCCGCCACGGTGCCACCGTATCCGCCGCTGTTTTCTCCAAAGGCGATGATCACCAATTCAGGTTTGTCGGCAGGGGCATAGCCCCCAAACCAGGCGTGATCCGGCCGTGGCGGATCCTCGGCTGTGCCTGTCTTGCCGGCAACAGGGGGGAGGCTGGGATCGTTCAACAGCTTTGCCGTGCCCTCCGTCACCACCTGCCTGAGCCCCAGCCTGAGGGTTCGCAAGGTTTCAGGGCGCAGGCCGATCCACTGGCGGGCGGCGGGCTGCTCCACCAGATGGGGGGTGACCAACCAGCCGCCATTGGCGACAGCCGCGTAAAGACGCGCCATCTGCAGAGGGGTCACGGTCACCGCCCCCTGTCCAATGGCAGAGGTGATGGTGTCGACGGGCGTCCAAGGTTCATCCAGCACACGTTGTTTCCAGGCAGGATCCCCTAGCAGGCCCGGGGTTTCCTCATCACGGATCTCAATCCCGGTGAGGCTGCCGTAGCCCATGCGCCGGGCAGCCTTGAAGAGTTCATCGGGCCCCACCTTCAGCCCTACCTGGTAATAGAAGCTGTTGCTGCTGACCGCCAAGGCCATGGGAAAACCAATGTTGCCGAACGAGCCATGGTCGGCGTAGCACTGCCCGTAGTAGCAGAACGTGCCCATGGCGGGAACGGTGGAGGTCTCGGTGAATTTGCCCGACTCCAGAGCAGCGATGGTGGTGACGATTTTGAAGGTGCTGGCTGGAGGAAATCCCTGAAAGGCACGATTCAGCATCGGTGCCTCAGGGCGGTTGAGATCGTTCCACTGGCTGAGGGTGGGGCCATCCGCAAAAACATTGGGATCAAAGGTGGGACGGCTCGCCAGAGCACGGATGGCTCCGGTGCGTGGATCCATCGCCACAATGGCGCCCTTGCGCACCGTATCGAGCGCCCGTTCAGCGGCCTTTTGCAGCTCGAGATCCAAAGTGAGCTTGAGATCCTTGCCCGGGCGGGCCGCCTTGTCGCCCAACACCCTCTGCACCTGACCAGCGGCATTGACTTCCAACTGCTGTCCTCCCCACTCCCCCCGGAGGGTGGTTTCGTAGGCCCGCTCCATCCCACTTCGGCCAATCCTGTCGTTGATCCGATAACCCTGAGTTTGCAGGCGTTGATACTCCTCCTCGGTGATGCTGCTGGTGGTGCCCATCACATGGGCAGCCAGGGAACCGTGGGGGTAGTGCCGAAGCACATTGACCGCCACTTCCGCACCAAAGAGGAGGCCCGCCTGCTCACGAAAACGGAGCACCTGGGCAGGGGTGAGGGGGCTGGCCAGCTCGATTTGAAAGTCTTCACTCTTGAGGCCTGCCGCATAGCGCCGATCCAGGGTGTCGCTCGGCAGATTGAGCAGGTTGGCCAAGCGATCCCGCAGGGTTGGCCATTGCCCCTCTTTGACAAAGCGGGGTTGGACAGCAAGGCTGTAGGTGAGGCGATTGGTGGCCAACACCCTGCCCTGCCGGTCCAGCAGGCGCCCGCGGATGGGACTGCGCGGAATGAGCCGAATCCTGTTTTCATCGGCCATCACCTTGAACTCGGATCCATGCAGCAACTGGAGCCAAGCCAAGCGGGAGACGATGGCGACGCCAAAGAGAATCACCAGAAGCATCAGCCAGGAGGCCTGATGGGCCAATCCCGTGCGGCGAGAGGAGCCCGGAAGAACGAGGAGGGACATGGAGGGATGACCTAGGAGGCCTCCAGGCGCCGTTCGAGTTGGCTCAAACGCTCGGCAATCCGCGTCAGCGCGGCCTGGAGTTCGTGGGGATCCTCTGCTGGGTGATCGGCTTCGGCTGATGCGCGATCCGCAGGAGGAGGGGCCGATTGCACGGGCGACTCTGAGGGAACATCCCGCACCTCCACTTTCAAAACGGGATTGCCCAAACCTGGCTGGAGCCGATCCAGATTGTCGCGAACGGTTCTGGCGGCAGGCTCACCCTCCTCCCGCAGACGGCCGAGAGGATCGGTGCTGCGGCCATCAAAAGCGGCCCACACTTCTTTTGCCCCCCCTTTGCGCACCCGCTCCGCAACGGCCAAGCCCACAGGCAACACATCCTGCATCAGGGTGAGACGGAGAGCGTCAAAGGGATCGGCGGACATTTGGGCGGACGGACTGCAGGCCTCCAGTTTGGCGTGATCAGGGGGCGGGCAGCTCCACAGGTGGTTGCACGCTTGGGGTCTGGCAGGAATGTTGACTGCCCAACCACCAACCGGCCGCCACAGCCAGCACAACCATGCCGCTCAGAGGCAGCAGGGCAGAGCGGGTTGCAGGAAGCGCCAGCCATTCCATCCAACCCCTGAACCAGCGCTCCCGATCAAAACGGCGGCGATCCCGCGAGACCAACTTTTCTCGGCGGCGGAGAGCCCGCTCCACCCAGCGCTCGAAAGCCTTCTTCTTGGTGACGGCCATCTTGCGTTCCACTTCCAGGAGCTGGCCAGGAGTGAGCTCGGGATTGAAGGTGGTGATCAGTTCCAGGCTTTTGATGAACATCTCCACGGCCCCTTCCCTCACCTGGAGTTCCTCCAATTCCAGGCTCTCCCAGTCGAGTTCCGGGTAAAACCGCCGGCGATTGACGTGGATCTGCTCCTCTGGCAACTGGCCAGGTTCCCGCAACCACCGATCGGTATTGGCGTCAAAGCGGCGCCAATAAAGAAAGGGATTGAGATAGACGGTTTTGCTGCCGAACTGAATGGTGTCGTGCTGGAGACGACGCTGCAGTTGAGGGTCCTGTTCGCCAGCAACCATTTGAGTCACGGTGGTCCAGGCCAGATCGGGTAGCTGATGGTATCGGGGCCCAGGGCGGCCTGCCAGCCCTGGTGGCACTCACTCCCACTCGATCGTGCCCGGTGGTTTGCTCGTAATATCCAACACCACCCGGTTCACCCCCTTCACCTCATTGACGATTCGGTTCGACATCAGCTCCAACAGGTCGTAGGGCAAGCGCGACCAATCGGCTGTCATGCCATCTTCCGACGATACGAAGCGCAGCACGACGGGAAAGGCATAGGTGCGTTTATCCCCCATCACGCCCACGCTGCGCACGGGCAACAACACGGCGAAGGCCTGCCAGATGGCGTCATAAAAACCGGCCCGGCGAATCTCCTCGCGCACCACCAAATCGGCATCTCGCAAGATGTTGAGCTTTTCAGCCGTCACCTCCCCCAAGATGCGAATCGCCAAGCCGGGGCCGGGGAAGGGATGGCGACCCACAATTTCCTCTGGCAAACCCAGGCTGCGCCCCACCTTGCGCACTTCGTCTTTGAAAAGACGACGCAGGGGCTCCACCAACTTGAATTGCAAATCCTTGGGCAAACCACCCACATTGTGGTGACTCTTGATTTTCACAGCCACTCTCTCTCCGGTTTTCGGATCGATATTGGTGCCCGCTGATTCGATCACATCGGGATAGAGAGTGCCTTGGGCAAGATAATCGAAAGGGCCGAGTCGCTTGCTTTCCTCCTCAAAGACGCGAATGAATTCGGCCCCAATGATCTTTCGCTTCTCCTCTGGGTCGGTCACACCCGCGAGGCGGGAAATAAACCGTTGGCGCGCATTGATGTATTCGACTTGGATATGGAAACGATGGTCGAAGAAATCCACCAGAAATTCAGGCTCTCCTTTGCGCATGAATCCTTGATCGATGAACATGCAGGTAAGTTGATCGCCGATGGCTCGATGCAACAAAAAGGCCAGAGTGGAGGAATCCACCCCCCCTGAAAGAGCCAGGAGCACTCGCTTATTGCCAACTTGGGCGCGCACATCAGCAATCGCTTCATCAATGAAAGCGTCGGTGGTCCAATCGGGGCTGCAACCACAGATGTGGTACACGAAATTGCGGATCAACGCCATGCCGTCGGTGGAATGCACCACCTCTGGATGAAATTGCACCCCATACAGCCTGCGGCCATGGTGAGCAACGGCGGCATCGGGGGTGTTTTCGGTGTGGCCGAGCCGCACGAAGCCTTCGGGGAGCAACTCCACCGAATCTCCATGACTCATCCACATGGTGGAGCCGTTCTCCACATTGGTGAGCAGATCCCTGGAATCATCCACATGGAAGGGGGCTTTGCCATATTCAGCCCGGCCTGCAGCCACCACCTTGCCACCCAGCTGGTGCACCATCAGCTGCATTCCGTAACACACTCCAAGCAGTGGCAGCCCCAGATCCCAGATGACCGGATCGCAGCAGGGCGCCCCCTCCTCATACACCGAACTGGGTCCACCGCTGAGGATGATTCCACGCGGGGCCAGCTGTTTCAATTCAGCGGCGGTGGTGGTGTACGGAAGCACCAAGGAGTACACCTCGGTTTCCCGGACGCGTCTGGCGATGAGTTCGGAGTATTGGGAGCCAAAATCCAGGATCACAACGCCGGGCTTCCGGCTGCCGTTGAGGGCCTCCTCGACGGGTCCGTAGGGGGGCGCCTCTGAAGCCTGGGGGACCGAGACGGTGGAGGGGGAGGAAGACATTGGAACGGGGCGGGCGCCAAACCAGGCTCTGGGGCCGAAAGCGGCCACCGACTCCAACCCTAGGTTGCCCCCAGTGAAGGCCCGAGCCAACCCTCGAGAAGGCTGGCGCCCGAGGGGCCAACGGCACAGAGCTTCCGGCTGCGATCAAACAATGCCGCTCCCACCAAGGGGCCCGAGGCGCCATGCCGCTCGAGGTAGAGGCTCACCCGCTCCTCGATGGTGAGAGCCAAGCGGGCGCGGACACGGGCGGCCAGCTCCGGATCGGTCTCCCTCAGCCACGACAGGGCCGCCTCAACGGTGGGCGCCCCATGGAGGGCTGCCAGTGGCGGCCCCGAGAGGCCCTCCAGTGCCGCCAAGGCCGTGAGCACCTCCGCGCGACCATCGGCCAGGTGGTGGTGGGTGTGGAAGATGCCGCCTGCCAATTTGATGAGCTTGCCCTGATAGCCAAAGAGCAACAGGCGTCTGACCCCCCCGTGGCCGGCCGCCACCAGAACGGGCCCCACCCAGTTGCCAACTTTCAGCAGCAGATCGGCGGGCAAACCCAAGCGTGGGGCCAAATCCAACCCGTTTTCCCCGATCACCAGGATCAAATCCCCGCTGTACGCGGGAGCCCCCAGCTTTGCCTCCAGTGCCTGCAACGTGCGATCGAGCTGGTGGGGATCGGCGCTGGCTTGGGTCTCCGCCCGGGTGCCAATCAGGGCCAACCCCTCCACCACACCGAAGGCGGCATTGCTGGTGCGCTCCGCCAAGGCCCGCCCTTGGGGCAGCACCACCCGTAAGCGCAACCGGCGCCCCTCCGGCACGAGAGGGCGAAGGTTGACCTCCAGCAGGGTGCGGGCATAGGTCGAGAGGCACGCCTCGCCGCTGGCCGCGTGCACCCCCACGCCCTCGCCCGCCTCCAGCTGCAACCACGGTTGCTCCACCCCGGGCGGCGCGTGGGCTGCCTCCTGCCAACACACAAAAGTCCACACCAGCAGACCACGGGTGAGATCCAGCCCATCGCCAGGGTCGCAACAGGCCTCGGCCATGGCCCAGCCATCTCCGATCAGGGCAGCGGCCCTCACCGGCACAGGCACAGGGGGCTTGTCATCCCCCTGGAGGAGCAGCAAGGGCCAGGCCGGGCGACTGCCTTCGCCGCGCAGGGCCGCCACGGCGGCGCAGGCAGCCGCAGCCACCCAAACCGGCAGGGTGTAGCCAGGCGGGGAGGGGGAGGACAACAGCAAGGAGGGGGAGCGCCGTTTTTTATGTTGGGGGATTGCCCGCGGCTTCGATCGCCCCCTCGCCCCATGCAGGACAAGCTCACCCTGATGATTCCGGGCCCGACCCCCGTGCCGGAAACCGTTCTGCAGGCCCTTGCCCGCCATCCCATCGGCCACCGCAGCGGCGAGTTTCAAAAGATCGTCAACCACACCACCGAACAATTGCAGTGGTTGCACCAGACGACCAATGACGTGTTGGTGATCACCGGCAGTGGCACCGCCGCCATGGAAGCGGGCATTGTCAACACCCTGAGCAAGGGCGATCGGGTGCTCTGTGGGGACAACGGCAAGTTTGGCGAGCGCTGGGTGAAGGTGGCCAAGGCCTATGGCCTTGCGGTGGAGGTGATCCAGGCGCCTTGGGGCCAACCCCTGGATCCAGAAGTCTTCCGCAGCGCCCTGGAGGCTGATGGCGCCAAAGAGATCAAAGCGGTGATTCTCACCCACTCAGAAACTTCCACCGGGGTGATCAACGATCTGCAGACCATCGCCCGGCATGTGCGCGCCCATGGCACAGCTTTGACCATCGCTGATTGTGTGACCAGTCTCGGCGCCACGCATGTGCCGATGGACGAGTGGGGAATCGATGTGATCGGCTCCGGTTCCCAGAAGGGCTACATGATGCCGCCGGGGCTGAGTTTTGTGGCGATGAGTGAGAAGGCCTGGGCGGCGTACGAGCGCTCCGATCTGCCGAAGTTTTATTTGGATTTGGGCAAATATCGCAAATCTGCCAAGGCAGACAGCAATCCCTTCACCCCTGCCATCAACCTCTATTTCGCCCTGGAGGCCGCCCTAGAGATGATGGAGAAAGAGGGCCTCAAGGCCATCTTCGAGCGCCATGCCCGCCATCAGAGGGCCACCACGGCCGCCATGAAAGCCATCGGCCTGCCGCTCTATGCCGCCGAAGGCCATGGCAGCCCTGCCATCACAGCGGTGGCTCCCGAGGGCATCGATGCGGAACTGCTGCGCAAGGAGGTGAAAACACGCTTCGACATCCTTCTGGCCGGTGGTCAGGACCATCTCAAGGGACACGTGTTTCGCATCGGCCACCTCGGCTTCGTCTGCGACCGCGACATCCTCACTGCCGTCGCCGCCATCGAAGCCACCCTGCAAGATCTTGGCCTCTCCAAGACCGCCACGGGAGCGGGGGTGGCCGCTGCCGCGGCCGCGCTGGCCGGGTAACACCGCTGTCAAACGGACCGGAAGGGACTGCAGCAGACCAGGCAACAATCGTCAAAGGGATGTGGCGCAACGTCGCGCGATGCCTATGGTGCGATTGGATACCCAAACCCGATGCGCTTCCCTACCTCCCTTCTGGCTGGCACGTTGTTGGTCGCTTTCGCCATTGGAGGCTGCCAACAAAACCTTTCCACACAGAAAGCCAAAACCGAGAAGCTGATTTGCACGCAACTCGCTGCAGTGGGTCAAGCGCTCGAAGGGGTGGCTGCCTTGAAACCCACCTCCACCGTGGGAGAGGCCAGAAAGGCTGACCAAGCCCTTGCCACAGCCCTCCGAGATCTCGAGGCATCCGAGGAAAAGCTGGAAAATCTCCGGCTGAAAGCCTTCAAAGCCCAACTGCGCACGTTCAAAGGAGAGGTGGAGAAGGTGTCCAACAACAAAGGGCTGACCCTTGAGAAGGCAGCCGAACTTCTGAAAACCAAAGCGGCACCCGTGCTCGCCGCCCGTCAGACCCTGACAGCCGAGGTGGAGTGCGAGGCGCCGGCCAAACCCTGAGGCACAGCCCTGATTGGATCGGTCCCTGGGCGCAGGCTCTCTCGCCCTGCACCCAGGCCACCAGGGGGCGGTGGTAAAATGACTTTAGGGGAGAGTTATACTTTCAAAGTCACAAGACGGTTCGGGTTGGATTGTTTTTCGCGGGTGTAATTCAGTGGTAGAATGTCAGCTTCCCAAGCTGAACGTCGCCGGTTCGAGTCCGGTCACCCGCTTTCTATTTAAACCCAAAAAGTATCTGTTGCTCGCGATCAGTCTATTCGCCGTGCATCTGGGGGATCAAACGATCGGGCCGACAAGTTTCCCCACCACCGCCGTCAGGCCCAGAGCCAACGCGCCCCAAATCAGCATCCTGACGGCACCGCGCAAGACGGGCGCTCCACCTGCGAAGGCCGCCGATGCACCCAATCCCGTGAGCACAAGCAACGCCACCAAGGCTGTCACCCGGGCGATCTGACCCGCTGGACTCAGCACGATCACCAACACAGGGAAGAGGGCCCCGAGGCAAAAACTCCCTGCGGAGGCCAGAGCTGCCTGAATGGGCCGTGCCCTAAGGGCTTCGGTGATGCCCAACTCATCACGGGCGTGCGCTCCGAGAGCATCGTGCAGTGTCAGTTGCTCAGCAACCAACCGTGCCAAATCTCTCGACAAGCCTCGCTCCACATAAATGCCCGTGAGCTCATCGAGCTCCCCGGCTGGATTGGCGGCCAGTTCCTGTCGTTCCCGCACCAGATCTGCCTGCTCCGTATCGGCCTGGCTCTGAACAGAAACAAACTCTCCTGCCGCCATCGATGCGGCACCCGCAACCGTCGCCGCCAAACCGGAGAGCAAGATGGCTGGCTTGGCAGCGCCTGAGGCGGCAATGCCCACCACCAGACTGGCCACAGAAATCGCTCCATCATTGGCGCCGAGCACCATGGCCCTCAGCCATCCCACCCGATGGGTGGCATGGCGCTCATAGTGTCGGTGAATGGGGTGCATCGACTGCTGACAACCGTTTGATCTTGCCTTCCCGCTGGATCGCTCGCCCCTCCGGCTAGCGGGGCTTGATGAGTTGCAAAACTTGGGGGCCCAGACCACCGGCACGACGCTCGCAGTCCAGCGATTGGAGGATGAGGCGGGCAGCCCTGGTGAGATCACCGGCCTCGGCGCTCTGCCTGGCCTGGCGATCACAATCCCCAGCCTGATGGAGCAGATGGTGTCGCTCTGAAGATTCCATCGGAGCGACTGTCGCAGTAGAGGTTCGACGGGAGACTGGAGGTGCGGTAGGGGAAATGAGGACGGCCATAACTAGGGATGGTCGCAACGATTGATTGTGACGACCGGAAGATGTGGGTGGGCTGCGGTTTTGTATCCCTAGCCCATTTTGAAGGTGCTTATCTAGCCTAATGGGCGAACGGGAAATGACAACACGTTCACAATGAACATGTTGTCATCCCTTTTCCATTTGAATCAACGACAGTTTCAGGTGCCAGGCTCCTCGCGATTTTCGCCAAGCTTGGCAATTTCTTCCCGCAACTGACCGGAACGGAGAGCATCCCCGCGGGTCAGGGCGATCGCCAACGCGAATTGGAGCTTCTCGAGTTGATGCTCTCCCTCGAGGGGCAAGGGATGGTGCGAAGTGGATCGGGGGGGAGATCCGGTGGCTAATCGTTGCTGCTGGCTGGCGGCCGTGCAAGAGGGATGGGGGGATGGAAAAGACATACTCCCTTTCTTTCTATTGTGGCACTTCAGACCACGGGCCGCTGAACCGATCGCGGCTGCTCAGGCAGCCTCCTCCAAATCATCCAGAGGATCGACCAATCCAGAGGGATCTGGCTTCAAAGACTGGATAGCCGCTGGACCCTCTGGAGCATCTGCCAAGGCAACAACGTCGTCCTGAACAGACTCCGCCAGCAGCTCGCGGCAGTCGCGCAGCAATTGATCCACGTTTGCCAGGCTGGCCAGGTGTTCCGAAGAGGGAGTCTCCTCCTGACTTGCCGTGAGATGGGCTTCAAGCGTTGCCAAGCGCTGTTCCAGCTGCACCACACGTTGGGAAAGGGCATGAATGGTGTGGGCCAGATCTTCGGTGTGCCTGGTGATGCGGAAGGAAACCGATGACGTTGTCATGAAGCGATCGCTGCCATGGACGAATAACAACACGAAACCTGCCAATCCTCAAGCAGGCCAAGGCAACGGCAAGCACACTTGGTGATGCAACATCTCCGCAAAGCGCATGAATCTCCCCTGGCCATTGCTGATGTATGCCTTGGCGGGATCCACCGCTGGATTGCTCGCGCTGCGCACAGGCATCCCGGCAGCCCCCCTGGCTGGAGCCCTTCTCGGAGCCGGGCTGTTGAGCATGAGCGGCCGCCTGGAGCTTGCCCAGTGGCCAACGGGGACCCGCACCCTGCTGGAAATTGCCATCGGCACGGTGATCGGCACCACACTCACCAACAGCACTGTGCAAGAGCTTCGTCATCTCTGGCGACCGGCCTTGTTGATCACCCTCACGCTTGTGCTCACTGGCGTGGTGGTGGGGCTGTGGTGCAGCCGGCTGCTTGGCATCGATCCAGTGGTGACTCTGCTCGGCGCTGCACCAGGGGGCATCAGTGGCATGAGCCTGGTTGGCGCGGAATTTGGGGTTGGGGCTGCCGTGGCGGCACTCCATGCCTTGCGCCTGATCACGGTGCTTCTGGTGCTTCCCCTGATTGTGAAGTTGGTCTCCCCCGGGGCGGGGCCCGGGCTTCCACCAGGAGGCTGATGGCACGCCCTGGACAGATCCTCTGGACTCGATAGGTTGAGGCCCAATTTTTCCCACGGCCATGGTCCCCAGGTTCTTTAGGCCCCACTGGCTTGGCCCTTCGATGGCGGCCGTGGCCCTCGGCTGGGGCGCTCTTGGGCTGTCTCTCTTACCCCGAGCCCAGGCCCAGGCCGAATCCCCCGGGGTGAAGGGAGCCCAGGTGTATTGCTACATGCGCGGCAATGGCAACAGCCATGAAGTGAGCTGGGCGGCTGCCTATGCCTTGATCAAGCGTCAAAGCGCCAGCATGTTCAAGACCTCGCCAACCCATGCCGCCGTGATGATCACGGAAGCCGTGGTGCAAAACCCGAATAGCTTCTCCAACTGCGGCCGTTACCTTGGCGATCTCTACAGTGCCCGCGTTCCCGTTGGCCAAAACACATCGCCAGCCAACGAGGGCCCAACAATGCTTCCCGTCCAGCCGGACGGGCAAGCTACCCCAGGTGGCATGACCCGCAGTGAGCGTTACGGCAACTGAGTCCAGCGGTTCGCGGAACCCACTGGCGCACCTCCTGCTTCCCCTGCTCTTCCTCGCCACGGCGGGCCTGTCAGGCTGCGCGGAGGAACCGCTTCCTCGACCCAAACTCAGCCGGGAGGATTGCCTGCGGGGTTTGGAGATGAAACATCTCAAGGCGGCGATTGCCCGCTGCGATGCCGTGGTGGCGGCTTTCCCCAAGGATCCTTTTCCGCTCAATGAGCGGTTTTTGCTGCACACCCTCAATCAGGACAGTCGGTCAGCCTGCAAGGACATTGAGCAGGCCAATGCCCTGGCCAAACAGAGCCCTTCGCTGGTGGCGGATGAGCTGCTCCGCCAAGACCTGAAACTGCGCCTGGCCACTTGCCAGCCTCGCCCCGGGACGACTCAACCCTCCTCGAGCCATTGACGAATCCGCTGCGGCAGATCCCGACGAGACCGAGCGCGAACGGGCGTAAACACTTCGTCGATGCGCTCCGTTTTGGAAGCGAGCAGCTCATCCACCCAGAGATCCGCGGCGCCTAGCTGCATCCAGTGGGAGGTGAGGGTCGAGGCCATGCCAATGCGGTGACAGCGGTCCTCCGCCTGTTCAGCCTCCCCGGGGGTCCAGGGGCGCTCCACCAGCACGACATGGCGGGCGCGGTGAAGCGTGAAGCCCAACCCTCCCGTGCCATAGGTGGCGATCAGAGCCAGGCTCCTCCCCGCTTGGAAGGCATCCACCAGGGATTGCCGTCGCTCGGGCGGCACAGCTCCCGTGAGGACCACGGGCTTGTGCCCGCCCGCCTCCAGAACCGCGGCCAGGGCCTGAGCTGTGGATACAAAGGCTGTGAACACCACCATAGGCTCTCCTGTGGCGATCAGATCAGCCGCCAGGGCCTGCACCGCAGGCACCTTGGCCTGGGAACTGATCTGCCGCAGGGCCGTGAACACCGCCAGGGTCTCGGCATCGCTGCGCACCAACCCAAGGGCAGCCCGCCGGCGATAAGCCACCACGATCGCTTGCAGACGCTGATCGAACTCCTCTGCCTGGGCAGGGGGGAGAACAAGGGGGTGGGGTTGGCGATGCTTTGGGGGCAAATCGAGACACTGCTGTTTGCTGCGAAACAGCACCAGCGGCCGCACCAGGCGGTGCAACTCCTCCAGCCGAGACGCTCCTTGGGCCTCCCAACGGCGCGACCCGCGCTGCTCCCGCCAATGGCCCTGGCAATAGCGTTCCTCAAAGCGACGCTGATCAGCCGCCAGCGGGTGGCCGATCGCCGCCAGCAAGGGAAACAGCTGCACAGGCCTCCCGTTTTTCATGGGGGTGCCCGTGAGCAGCCAAGCCGCCCTGAGCCGAGGATGGCGGGCCAGCCGCAAAAAGGCTTGGGTGCGCTTGGCGGCAAGGCTCTGGGCAAAGTGCGCCTCATCCGCCAACAAGACGCAACCGGCAGGGGGAAGGTCCCTCGGCAAGCGTGCCCAGCTGTGCAGCTCCAGGGAGAGGCCCAGCGCGCAAGCCTCCTGCCTCCAGTGATGGTGCAACCCGGCGGGGGCCACCACCACCAAGCGACAATCCGCCAAGCGCACCATCGCCCGCGCCGCAGCCAGCGCGGTGAGGGTCTTGCCCAGACCCATCGCATCGGCAAGCACGGCCCCGCGGCGGGCCAACAACCACCGCGCTCCAGCCCGTTGATGGGCAAACAGCCGTCGACCGTCCTCCAAAGGGTCTGCCAAGGTGGCAGCGGCCACCAGCCGACCATGGGAGGGCAAGGGAGGCAGGGGCTGATCCAACCAAGCGCACCACTGTTGCAACTCGGGCGACAGGGGGAAACGCCCCTGCAGGCATTGCCGCAACACCCCAGCCGCCTCAAGGGGAAACTGCCAACACCGTTCCCGGGCATGCCAGCGCCCCTCAGGCCGAAGCGCACTGAGCTGAGCAGAGGTGACAGGGTCAAACGGCAGAACAACCTCAATGAGGCCTGAGGCCCCGAGGCGCATCTGAAGAGGTTTGCCCGGGTGGGTGAGCAAACGAAGAAAGTGCAGTCAGCGACACATTGCCAGATGAAACAACACCGGCAAAATCTTTGCTAATCGGGGCGCCGGCATGTTGGCCAGGGATGGTGTTTTCCTGGAGGACCTCTGCCCCAAATCCCATGCGCGTCGTTGGCGTCGCTCGCTGCACCACCTCACGGGACGCTGTTGCCTCTACTGCGGCCACCCATCCCAATCGATCGACCATGTGAGACCACAAAGCCTTGGCGGGCTGAGTGTGACCGAGAACTGTGTGCCCGCGTGCCTCAGTTGCAATGGCAGCAAGGGTGATAGCGAGGTGTTCTATTGGTATCGACGCCAGACGTTTTACGACCCACGCCGAGCCATGGCACTGAAAGCCTGGACGGAGGGCGACCTAAAGCTCGCCCAGCGCCTCCTCACCTGGAGCCGACAAGAGCAGGAGGCTGAAAGATCTGATCCACCTGAGCGGACCAAGCCTCACCAGACCCGACAGGCGAGCACTCCGCTGTGGCGCTGGCAGATCGCTTCCTGATCCTGGGGGCGCTCCGGCGCAACCACCGCGGCCACAGACACCAGGATGGCTGCCAGCACCAACGGAACTCCTGGACTGGCAATCCTGCGGGGAGTCGGTGCCCGGCGGGCGGCCACCGACTCCCCGCCCCGGCCCCTGGACTGGGCCGGGCAGAACTGGGGGAGCGACCAGAGGCCGGCGGAGCCGATGCCCTGCGCAGGCATGCGGAGGCGGGAAGGGCGAGCCCGGGGGACCGGGCGAGTGACCAGAATGGCTGGGAGCACAGCGGCCATGGAGCAACAGGGTGACGGGGACGACGAGCGAGGAATCCTCTGGTACAAACGTACTTAGCTCATGGTCGTCCGTCAAGCCCGAGAGGTTGGCTGGTCTCGATCGCGTGCTCATCTTCGGAGGGGGCTACACGGGTCAGAGATTCGCCAGGGTGCTGGACGACCTGGGCGTGCCCGTTTCCCTCACCCACCGCCAACCGCTGCCGCCTGCTTTCCTCAGCTCCGAGCACTGGCTGCGCTTGGATGCCGCAGCCGGAGCCCTGCCTGGGAAGGCGGAGCTGGCAGGCACAAGCCACGTGCTGGTGACGATCCCTCCAAGCGAAACCGGGGATGACCCCGTGCTCACCCACCTGAGATCGCTGCTGCTGCAGACCGCACCCACCTGGGTGGGTGTGCTTTCCACCACCGGCGTCTACGGAGACCACGGCGGCCGATGGGTGGATGAAGAGAGCACCCTCCAGCCGGCCCTCGGGCGCAGTCGAGCCCGGCTGCTTTGGGAGCAGGCCTGGCGAAGCAGCGGACTGCCGGTTCAGGTGTTTCGGCTGCCGGCGATTTACGGTCCTGGCCGCAGTCCCTTCCCGGCCCTGAAAGAGGGACGGGCGCGCCTGATCCACAAGCCGGGTCAGGTGTTTTCCAGGATTCACGTGGATGACATCGTCGGAGCACTCCTCCACTGCCTGACCCTGCCCAGCGCCGATCGACCCGCCACGCTCAACCTGGCGGATGTCGACCCCTGTCCGTCCAGCGAGACCCTCAGCTACGCCGCCCACCTGGTGGGCTGCAAACTACCGCCAGTGGAGCGTTTTGCCGATGTCGCCAGCACGATGAGTCCCATGGCCAGAAGCTTCTGGATGGAAAACCGCCGCACCGACAGCCGCTTGCTGCGCGAACAGCTGGGGTACCGCCTGCGCTACCCCAGCTATCGGGAGGGCTACCGAGAGGGCTGCGCATCCGACTGGGAACCAGGCTGCCCTTCCTTGAGGGATGGGATGTTGAGATCTTGACCCATCCGGCGCCAATCAACAATTAACCAGCCTTTCTGCAAACCGGTTCCAAGACCCAGCAGCAACAACCCCACGAGCAACCACCGGATCATGGGTGCCCCTCCCCAAGGAACCCCTCCATCGAAGCCCAACCCCAGCCCCCTTGTCATCGCCCTGGGGGACCCTGCAGGCATTGGCCCGGAAGTGGTGCTCAAAGCCCTGGCCAAACCAGAGGCGGCTGATCGTCCCGTGACGATTGTGGGTTGCCGTCGATGGCTGGAGCGCACCTATGCGCACTTGCGGCCCCTCAGCGATGCCCCCCTGGCTGATCCTGCCAGCCTTGTGGTGGTGGACGTGCCCCTGGAGGAGCCGGTGACGCCAGGCCTGGGAACGGCTGCTTCCGGGGGCGCCAGTTTTGACTGGTTGACGCGCGCCTGGGAACTCGTGCAAGCCGAAGAGGGCCGCGCTCTGGTGACAGGGCCCATCGCCAAGGCCGCCTGGCACGCAGCCGGTCACCGCTACCCCGGCCAAACGGAGCGGCTGGCGGAACTGTGCGGTGTTGCCCAGGCCTCCATGCTGTTCACCGCTCGGCCAGCCAGGGGAACCTGGCGCTTCAACACCCTGCTGGCCACCACCCACATCCCCTTGGCCCAGGTGCCCAAAGCCTTGGGCAGGGATTTGGTGAACCTCCAGCTGGAGCGTCTTCTGAAGTTCTGCCAGCGCTTTCAGTCGAGGCCTCGGCTGGTGGTGGCGGGGCTCAATCCCCATGCCGGGGAATGCGGCGCCCTGGGCGCTGAGGAGCAGGCCTGGCTGGAACCCTGCCTCAGGAGCTGGCAGGCCGACCATCCGGAGGCGCATCTCGAGGGTCCCCTCCCGCCGGACACCTGCTGGTTGGAAGCCGCCCGGGCCTGGCAAGGGGAGGATCGAGGACCTGACGGGTTCCTGGCGCTGTATCACGACCAGGGGTTGATCCCCGTCAAGCTGCTGGCGTTTGAGCAGGCAGTGAACACCACCCTGGGGCTTCCCTTCCTGCGCACCTCTCCCGACCATGGAACCGCTTTTGCGATCGCCGGGCTGGGGGTGGCCCGCAGCACAAGCATGACCGCCGCCCTGGAGACAGCCTGGGAGCTGGGCTAGTTGGGCCGGATGCGCATCAATACCTGCCCGAATTCGACAGGCGTGCCACTCTCCACCAGGATTTCCACCACCTCGCCCGCCACATCGGCCTCCAACTCATTCATGAGCTTCATCGCTTCAAGAATGCAAACGGTCTGTCCAGGCTTGATACGAGTGCCCAACTCCACGAAGGGCGGTTCGCCAGGGGCGGGCGAACGGTAAAACGTCCCGACCATGGGAGCTGTGATGGTCTGGAGATCACTGCGGCTGGCAACGGCGGCCGGCGGAGCGGATGGAGGAGATGGAGCGGCCTCCGGGGGGGCGGCTGCGGGGATGGCGGCAACCACCGGAGGGGCAGCTGCCGTGAGCGTGACAGGAAGATTGCGCCGCACTTCCAAGCGGAAATCTTCCCCTTCGAGTCGAAACTCTTGGATGTCGCTCTTGCTGAGCTGCTCGAGGAGTTCGCGCAATTGCTGATGGTCAAATTGCATGGCCATCAGGACTCCCTGCCCAGGTAGGAGTCAGAGCGGGTGTCAACCTTGATCTTGTCACCAATCGAGATGAACAAGGGCACCATCACCTGGGCCCCGGTTTCGAGGATGGCGGGCTTGGTGCCGCCGGTGGCCGTATCCCCCTTGACGCCGGGATCGGTCTGGGTGATGGCCAAGATCACGGAGTTGGGCAGCTCCACCTCCAGCGGCTTGTCGTTGTGGGTGATCACCGTCACCTCCATGCCTTCCTTGAGGTATTTCCGCTGCGCACCGATGTCATCGGCGGTGAGACGGGTTTCTTCGTAGGTGCCCATGTCCATGAACACATAGTCATCCCCTTCCATGTAGGTGTGCTGAAGGGTGGCTTTTTGCAGCAGGGCCTGAGGAACGGTTTCCCCGGCGCGAAAGGTGCGCTCCACCACGTTGCCGGATTGCACCGACTTCAGCTTTGTGCGCACGAAGGCAGAGCCCTTCCCGGGTTTGACATGGAGAAACTCGACAACCCGCCAGACCTGTCCGTCGAGCTCGATCGTGGAGCCCGTGCGAAAGTCGTTGCTTGAAATCATGGCGGCGCCACGGATCGGCGGATTGTACGTCTGGCTACCTGACCATCCGCATGGGCCGCTTTGCCACAGCTCCGGTGAGTTGTGGCAAAGTCCGTTCAGCGACAGCACAGGCATGGTGTCTGGACCCTTCTTCTGGCCCTTCCGCTGCGCTTGGGCCCTTCCCCTGCGCAGAGTGTGGGGGAGCCTCCTTCCAGGCTTCCTGGTGGTGCTGCTCACCTTGCTGCCCGGCGCGCCGGCGGCCTGGGCCTACTTGCCGAAGGGGAACGCCGTCACGGATCCGGAGGCGCTGTTGCGCAACGCCCTGCCCATCCGCCAGCCCAATCTCCAAGAGTTGCAACACCGGCTCGAGGACACCAGCGATGACCTCAGGTCCAAGCGATGGAACGCCCTGACATCGGCCGTGCGGCGCTGCCAGTCGCTCCTGTCCAGCGATCGGGCAAAGATGCTCGCCGCCTTTTCCGCCGATCAGCAGGAGGTGGCCGAAGCGACATTCACCAGCCTGGAAGGACATCTGCAGGAGCTGGCTGCCGCGGCTGAAGCCCAAAACCGCGACCGCTTCCTGACCGCCCGACGCACGGCCCTCAGCGACATCGGCAGCGCCGAGGCCCTCCTGGTGGGCGCCTTCCCCTTCACCATCCCCAGCGACTACGACAGCCTGCCTCGGCTGCTCGGCAGGGCCACCATTGAGCTGCGCACCAGCAAGGGCAACCTGTTGGTGGTGGTGGACGGCTATAACGCGCCCCTGACGGCCGGTGCCTTCGTGGATCTGGTGAAAAGGGGCTTCTACGACGGACTGCCCTTCAACCGGGCTGAAGATTTCTATGTGTTGCAAACCGGCGATCCCGAGGGCCCTGCCGATGGCTTCATCGATCCAGCCAGCAAAAAAGAGCGGCACGTGCCCCTGGAGATCCGCGTCGCCGACCAGGCCGTGCCCTACTACAACCAAACTTTTGAAGACCTGGGGATCTACAAGGCGGAGCCCGTGCTGCCCTTCAATGCCAAAGGCACCTTGGGGTGGGCTCACTCCGATGAGGCTCTCGACGATGGCAGTTCGCAATTCTTCCTCTTCCTCTCTGAACCGGAGCTCACACCCGCAGGGCTGAACCTGATCGATGGCCGCTACGCCGCCTTCGGCTACGTGGTGGATGGCCTGGAGGTGCTCGATGAGCTCAGCGCGGACGAGAAGATCCTCAGCGCCAAGGTGATCGAGGGGGCAGACAACCTCAGAGCCCATGGGTGAGGGGCTCACCCTGGCTGAGCTGGGGGAATGGGAGCTGATCAGGCGGCTGGGGGCCTTCGCCCCGCCGGGCCAATTCGCCGACGATGGGGCGCTGCTCAGGTTGAGCGGCGATCCATCGCTGGTGGTGAATACCGATGTGCTCGTAGAGGGCCTTCATTTCAGTGACGCCACCACGGAGGCGGCGGATGTGGGATGGCGAGCGGCAGTGGCCAATCTCTCCGATCTGGCGGCCATGGGCTGCACGGAGGTGGTGGGAATCACGGTGGGCCTGGTGGCGCCAGCTTCCACCCCCTGGACCTGGGTGGAGGGGGTGTATCGCGGGCTGGCTGAGGCCCTGGCGGCCTACGGCGGCGTGCTGTTGGGGGGCGATTGCAGCGGCGGCGGCCAGCGCCTCCTTTCGATCACGGCCATCGGGCGGTTGGCACCAGGGGCGCAGCAGGAGCCGGCGGGCCCGATCCGCCGGAGCGATGGCCGCCCCGGCGACTGGCTTGTGAGCAGCGGACCCCACGGCCTGAGCCGGCTGGGATTGGCCTTGCTGCTGGCCCCCAGCGGCCCCCTCGCCGCTCAGGCCGATCAGGAGTTGCGGGAGCGGGCCATCCAGGCTCATCGGCGGCCCCGGGCGCGGCTGGATGTGGCACGGGCCTTGATCTCCTGCCGCCCCACCGCCCTCCCCTGGCGGGTGGGAGGGTGTGACAGCAGCGATGGGCTAGCGGCGGCGGTGGGGGCGATTGCCGCCGCCAGTGGCTGCGGCGCCAGGCTCGACCGTGCGGCCCTTCCCATGGATCCCGCCATGGCGGCCTTCAAGGAGGCGGAAGCGTGGTGCCTGGGGGGCGGCGAGGATTTTGAGCTGGTGCTGGCTCTGGAGCCCCGCTGGGCCGCGGCGCTGGTGGCGGCCCAGCGGGGCAGTGGCCTGATCGGCGAGCTGGTGGAGGGCAAAGCGGGGGAGGTTCGCTGGGGTGGGGCAGCTGCCGGGAAGGAGCCTGATCCGGCAGGCGATGCCATTGCGGTGAGCGGCTATCGCCATTTCGGCTGAGGCTGCCGGACCCCTTCGGCCTGGACAGCCCCCCGGCCGGAACCCTTAAAAACAGGCGGGAGGGGCAGCCGCACGCATAACTGTCAGGAATCAAAGGCAAAACGATCACGCCACCGCACGTACATGCATCACGAGCAAGCTTCGCAATTCTTTCGTGAGACTTCTGGCCCTTTCGGGTGCGGCCCTCCTCGCCCTCACCCTCACAAGCGCCAGCGGCGCCCAAGCCGCCCAGACCGTTTGCTCGGCCATTTGGTCTTTGCCCTTTGGAACGCCAGGGGGGACAAAATCTGCCCCCATTCAAGGCTCCAATCCTGTTTGCGCGCCATCAACGATCTTGGCAACAGTCACTGTTGGCACAGGATCGAATGCAGGCGTTCTCTCAACTTCAGGCGCTACCTGGAACACTGATTTAGGCACTAACCAATTTCCTCCTACATCTGATTCAGGCATTGCCATTGGCTCACCCGCCTCAACCAATACCAATCTAAGCCTGACATTTAGCCCAAACGCCACAAACCCGTATTTTTATGTCTCTTATCTGTCCGCCAATGAGGCCATCACCTTTGCCAATCCGTTCACTCTTGTCCAGTCGAATTCTGTGAGCCAGAGCGGACTCACTGTCACAGGGCTTGGCCCAGACACTCGCAATGCTGGCTTTGTAGCCCAGTTCCTTGGCAGCTATTCAACAATCAATTTTAATTACAACAACAGCAATACTTTCGCCACCAGCTTTGCCTTCACCACAGGAGCAAACGCAGACGTTCCTGCCCCACTGCCTATCCTCGGAGTTGGCGCAGCCCTGAGCCAGTGCCGCAAGCTTCGCCGCCTGAGCAACCAGCTGCACAATCACCGTGTCAACCTCGGGTAGGTCGACACGCTCGACCGCGATAGACGGCGGAGAGATCCGTCCAAACAACAAAAAGGCCGCCCCCCAGGGGCGGCCCATCCAAGAGCTGAGCAGAACGCTCTGCTCTCACTTCCAGTTTTTGGCCACGATCTCAGCCAGGTCCACCACCCGCTGGCTGTAGCCCCATTCGTTGTCATACCAGGCGATCACCTTCACCATGTTGCCCCCCATCACCAAAGTGAGCTCCGAATCGACGATGGTGGATTCATCCGTGCCGGCGTGGTCGGAGGAGACGAGCGGCAGGTCGCAATACTTGATGATCCCTTTCATGCCGTTTTCAGCGGCTGATTTGAGCACCTCATTCACCTCCTCCTTGGTGGTGTCACGGCTGATTTCCAGCACCATGTCCACTACGGAAACATTTGGGGTGGGCACCCGCAGAGCAATGCCACTCAGCTTGCCCTTCACCGGCGGGTACACGAGAGCGACGGCCTTGGCTGCGCCAGTGCTGGTGGGCACAATGTTGACCGCAGCGGCGCGGGCCCGGCGCAAATCGCGGTGAGAGGCATCCAGGATGCGCTGGTCGCCCGTGTAGCTGTGGGTGGTGGTCATCGTGCCCTTCACGATCCCAAAGCTTTGATCGAGCACTTTGACAATCGGCGCCATGCAATTGGTGGTGCAGCTGGCGTTGCTGAGGATGTCCCAATCCTCGTGGCGATACTGATCGGCATTCACGCCCACCACAAAGGTGCCCACTTTGGCGCCCTTACCAGGAGCCGTGAGAATCACCTTCTTGGCACCGGCCTCAAAGTGCTTGCTGGCGCCCACATCATCATTGAACACGCCTGTGGATTCGATCACCAAATCCACCCCCCAATCCTTCCAAGGAAGATTGGCAGGATTGCGATCGTAAAACACCTTGATTTCTTTGCCGTTCACACTGATCGAGTTGTCTGTGTAGGTGACATCGACGCCCCGCAGCGGGCCCAACATCGAGTCGTACTTCAACAAGTGGGCGTTGGTGGAGGTGTCGCCTGACCCATTCAGACCCACAATCTCCAAATCGGTGTTCGCCCCGCGGCTCAACCAACAGCGCATGAAGTTGCGCCCGATTCGACCGAATCCATTAATCGCAACGCGCAGGGCCATGGCAAAAAGCGGCAGAGTCCGCTGGCAGGGGTATTTCGGCTGCCGATCATACAGAAATCGCCGTCGGCTCCTCCCCGCCCTGGCGGGCCTTGCCGAAGCGGACCGGGAGATACGAAGCAACTCGTAAAAGAGGAGAGGGGGCGCCAGGGAGCGTTCCGCCCTATTTTCGGCAGGTAGTTGGTGACGCCCTTGGACCTCGTGCTGAATCGCGATCAACCCATCCACTTCGTTGGGGTTGGTGGCATCGGCATGTCGGCTTTGGCGGGAATCCTTGTGGAGCGGGGCTTTTCTGTCAGCGGCTCCGATCCCCGGCCCTCACCCGTGCTGAGCCGGCTGGCTGATCTAGGCGTCAGGGTGTTTGCCGAGCAGAGCGGTGCCACCATCGACAGCCTCCTGGCCGGCGATGCGCGCCCCCCCTTGGTGGTGCTCAGTTCCGCGGTGCGCGACAGCAATGCCGAGGTGGCGGAAGCCCGTCGCCGTGGCTTGACGCTCTGCCATCGCTCCGACGTGCTCGCAGCCCTGATCAACACGCAAGCCTCCATCGCCGTGGCCGGAAGCCACGGGAAAACCACGACAAGCACCCTGATCGCCACCCTGCTGGAGGCCACGGGACAGGATCCCACCGCCGTGATCGGCGGGATCGTGCCAGCCTTTGGCAGCAATGGCCGGCAAGGATCTGGCCGCCTGCTCGTGGCCGAAGCGGATGAGTCGGATGGCTCCCTGGTGAAATTCAGCCCAACCCTGGCCCTGCTCACCAACATCGAGTTGGACCACACCGACCACTACCCCGATCTCCTGTCCCTGATCGACACCCTGAAACGCTTCAGCGACGGCAGCGCTGCCCTGCTGGCCAATCACGATTGTCCGATTCTGCGCAAGCACTTCCAGGCGGACGCCTGGTGGTCGATCCAGGATCCAGAGGGTGTGGATTACGCAGCCCTGGCCCTCAGTGAACGGGGCGATGGCACCACGGCCGCCTACTACGAGCGCGGGGAGAAAATCGGCACGCTGGAAGTGCCACTGCCAGGGCGCCACAACCTGAGCAACGTCACCGGAGCTCTGGCGGCGTGCCGTCTGGAGGGCATTCCCTTTGCCGACCTTCAGCAAGCCATTCGCAATCTGCGGGCCCCCGGCCGGCGCTTCGACTGCCGGGGCCTTTGGCACGAGCGGATTGTGGTGGATGACTATGCCCATCACCCCAGCGAGGTGGCCGCACCGTTGGCCATGGCCCGGCTGATGGTGGAGAGCGGCCGCAGCCCCCTTCCCTCCCAACCCCGCCGCCTGCTGGCGGTGTTTCAGCCCCATCGCTACAGCCGCACCGCCCAGTTTCTTGGTGAATTTGCCGAGGCCCTTGCCCTGGCGGACCGGGTGATCGTTGCCCCGCTGTACAGCGCAGGCGAAGCGCCCATCGAAGGGGTCTCCAGCGAGGCGCTGGCCGCTGCCGTTCAGGCCATCGCCCCGAAACTGCCTGTGCAAGCTGCCACCAACCTGGACCAACTGACCGACCAGGTGGCCGCCTTCAGCGAGCCAGGGGATCTCGTGCTCGCCATGGGCGCTGGCGACGTGAACAGCCTCTGGGAGCGGCTCGCCACCCACGGCGATCCCGAGCGGCCAGCCGCGCTGGTGGTCTGAGTTGGCCACCATGGGTGCCCCGCCAGCCGCCGTGAGGGAAGGGGTGATCCTTCGCGATTACACCACCTGGCGGGTTGGCGGACCGGCCGAGTGGTTTGCCGAACCCGGCAGCCCGGAGGAACTGATCGCCCAATCCGCCTGGGCGGTGTCCGAAGGCCTGCCCCTTCGTTGCATCGGCGCCGGCTCCAACCTGCTCATCGCCGATGGGGGCCTCCCCGGGCTGACCCTCTGCAGCCGAAGACTGCAAGGCAGTGTGGTGGATCCCCGGGAGGGGTGGGTGGAGGCCGAGGCCGGTGAGCCCCTGCCCACGCTGGCCAGAAAGGTGGCGCGGGGCGGCCTGAGCGGCCTGGAGTGGAGTGTGGGCATCCCGGGAACCGTGGGCGGGGCGGCGGTGATGAATGCCGGAGCCCAAGGGGGATGCACGGCGGAATGGCTGCATTCGGTGCGGGTCATCGATCCGGCCAGGCCCAGCGAGCCCTTCACCCTTCTGGCTAGCGAGCTGGCTTTCGCCTACCGCCACAGCCGGCTGCAACAGGAGCCCCTCTTGGTGCTGTCCGCCCGATTCCGGCTGGAGCCCGGCCACGATCCCTCAGCTGTGGTGGCCCGCACCAGCGCCAACTTGCACAGTCGCACGAGCACCCAGCCCTACCAACAGCCCAGCTGCGGGAGTGTGTTCCGCAACCCGGAGCCCGAAAAGGCCGGTCGCCTGATCGAAGGGCTGGGCCTCAAGGGTCTGCAGGTGGGGGAGGCCCAGGTGTCGCCGATGCACGCCAATTTCATCGTCAACCTGGGCGCAGCCCACGCCACCGACATCGACCGGCTGATGGCCATGGTGCAAGAACGGGTGTTTGAGGCCCACGGGATCGCGCTCCATCCCGAAGTCAAACGGCTGGGCTTTCAAGAGGGGGCCTAGGGAGACCTACCCTGAGGCAATATTCCTTCACTCTCACCCTGGCGCCATGGCTGGCTTTGGACTTCCCAACTTTGGTCAGCTCACGGAGGCTTTCCGCAAGGCCCAACAGATCCAGCAGGACGCCCAGAAACTGCAGGAGGAACTCGATGCCATGGAGCTGGAAGGCCGCAGCAGCGATGGCCGGGCCAGCGTGTGGTTGTCTGGAAACCAGCTCCCCCTGAAGGTTCATGTGGAGCCCGCCCTGGTCAGCGAAGGCCAGGCCGCCGTGGAAACAGCTGTGTTTGAAGCTCTCAAAAACGCCTACGACCTCTCCACCACCACGATGCGCGAGCGCATGGATACCCTCACCGGTGGGCTGGAGCTCAATCTTCCAGGTCTCGGGGGCTGAGCCCCCCATGCTGTTGGAGCTGACGCCGGCGCCGGGAGGCCTGGCGCAGCAGCGTTTCCCGGCCGCGGCCCGACTCCTGAACGGCAGACCGGGATTCCACCTCGGCCAGGCACTGGCGGTAGAGCTCCTGGCGGGGCCAGCCCTCCCCGAAGCCACAGCCCGATTCCCCGTTGTGCCTGCAATCGGCAAAGCGGCAGGGTGGATGGGGCATGGCCCGCAACTCGGGAAAACATTGCACCAATTCGGAGGGGGTCGGCGGCAGGCCAGGGCGATTGAAGCCTGGCGTATCGGCCAGCAACGCCTCGCGAGCGCCTGGCAGGGCCACCAATTCCACATGGCGGGTGGTGTGCCTGCCGCGCTGCAGACGACCGGAAACAGGAGCCACCCTCAGAGCCAGGCCGGGCACCAGGGCATTGAGCAGGCTACTCTTGCCAACCCCTGAGGGGCCACAGAGCACCGCGATTCCAGGCTGGGCCAAGCGCTCTGCCAGGGCCTTCAAGCCCAACCCCGTGCGGGTGGACACGGGCAGGGGGCTGTATCCCCAGGTTTGGAGGCGTTGGCACCAGCCCTCCAGCCACCCCTGCGGCAGAGCGTCGGCCTTGGAGAGCACGAGATCCACCGGCAGAGCCAGATGTTCGGCGCTCACCAGAAAGCGGGTGATCTGCAGGGGATCAGGCTCCGGCTCCTTCAGGGAGGCCACCACCACCACCCGAGTCACATTGGCCACCGCCGGACGGGGGAGAAGGTTGATGCGGGGGCCGCGCCGCCCAATGGCCCCCCGCTGCTGCACCCAGTCGATTCCTTCCACCTCCACCCGGTCGCCCACGCAGATCGCCAGGCCCCCTTTGGCCAAACGGGCACGGCAGGTGCACAGCAGTTGACGCTGGCCAGCCGGGCCGGCGGCATCCAGGTCCACCCGGCAAAAGTTGGCCTCCATGGCCACAACCCGTCCCGCTTCACCCACCACGCTGGATGAGCAGGCGAACGGTGGAGGCATCCATCGAGGGAAGGGGGAGGCCATGGCAGACCCGATGGCCCTCGCCGCGCAGACTCTCGGCCACCATCTCCTCCGGTTCTCCAGCATCCAGGTCCACCTGCAGCCAGCTGCCCTTGGGGAGGCGTTCCAAGGCCAGGCGGCTGCGAACGTAATTCAAGGGACAAGGGGTTCCCCGCAGATCCAAGCAGGCCTCTGGAATGGGTTCGCTCATCCGCCGCCGAAAAGGCCGCCGAAGAGACCACTCTTGTGATGGCCTTTGCGGCTGTGGTGTCCCGCCAGCTGTTCGAGGAGCTCCCTCTCCTCCCCAGAGAGTTTGGTGGGCAGCTGCACCTTCAAGGTGACCTCATGGTTGCCGCGCGCCACTGGGTTGCCAAGTCTCGGCACTCCCTTGCCCTTGAGGGTGAGCACAGCGCCGGGCTGAGTGCCGGCGGGGATCTCCAACTTCTCGGTGCCGTCCACGGTTTCCACTTCCACCGTGTCGCCCAAGATGGCCTGCAGGTAGCTCACGGGAAGCTCCGACGAAATGGTGAGGCCCTCGCGACGCAAGGTGGCATGGGGCCTGACATTCAGCACCACATAGAGATCGCCCGGGCCACCGCCGCGCTGACCCGCATTGCCCTCGCCTGGAACGCGAAGCCTGGTTCCGCTGTCCACCCCTCCGGGAATCTTGATGCGTTGCTTTTTCGTCAGCTCCTGCACTCCCTGCCCCTGGCACGCCGTGCAGGGGTCCGCAATCATCTGACCTGAGCCCTCACAGGTTGGGCAAGGGGCCACCTGGGTGAAGCTGCCAAAGGGCGTGCGGGTTGCTCGCCGCACCTGGCCCGCTCCACTACACGTGGTGCAGGTGGTGGGTCCACTCCCTTTTTTGGCGCCCGAACCCTGACAGGAGGAGCAGGTTTCCAGGTGTCTGAATTGCACCTCCTTCTCGGCGCCAAAAACGGCCTCGCTGAAGCTGATCGTGAGTTCCAGACCGAGATCATCTCCCTTGCGGGGCCCCCGACGCCTGGGGCCACCCCCCATCCCTCCGCCGCCAAAACCACTGAAGAAGGTTTCGAAGAGATCCGCAAATCCCCCCATGTCGCCCATATCGGGCATCCCGCCGCCACCGAGGCCCGCCTCTCCAAACTGGTCATAGCGGCCACGGCTCTGGGGATCGCTCAACACCTCATAGGCGCGGCCGATCTCCTTGAAGCGATCTTCAGCGCCAGGGTCCTTGTTGACATCGGGATGGTATTGGCGGGCAAGGCGTCGATAGGCGCGCTTGAGAGTGTCAGCGTCGGCATCCCGCCCAACGCCAAGCACTTCGTAATAGTCAGCCATCAGCCCGCCTGCTCCTGCGGATCAGAGCCGGGATGGCCGGGGGGCTCCGAGGCCTGGGGGCCCGGCCCCATCGACACCTTCACCAAGGCGTGTCGGATGACTTTGCCATGGAGCTGATAGCCCCGTTGCAACTCCTCAGTCACCACATCCTCAGGATGTTCATGGCTGGGCTCCCGCATCACAGCCTCGTGAAGATTGGGGTCAAAGGCCTCACCCTCCACACGCATGGGTGACACCCCCAGTTGCTTGAACACATCAACAAGCTGTTTATAGAGACCTTGATAGCTCCGGTGGAGCGCTTGCGCCTCATCACTCTGGGGATTGAGTTGCTGACGGGCGCGATCAAAATTATCTACCACCGGCAGAATTTCACTCAGTGTGGTGCACGTGATTTGCAGGCGCATCTCCTCCTGATCTCTCGACTGCCGCTTTCGGTAGTTGTCAAAGTCTGCCGCAATGCGCATGTACTGAGAGCGCAGGGCCTCATGCTCGCTCTTCAGAGCAGCCAATTGGGATTCCAAAGTCTGCTGGTCAGACGCGGAGGAAGCTTCGCCGTTCTCCTCGGCCAGGGGAGTCTCGGCTGCGGGGGGATGGGCCACCTCCGGCTGAGTGTCGGCAGATGGCACAGCGTCAGCGGGCCCCTGGATGGGCTCAGGGGAGGGTTGGGCTGGAGAAGTGTCGCCGCTCATGCTGCCGGGCACGGTGGATTTGCCTTATGTTC
>JBJTWN010000201.1:0-10622 GCA_046081785.1 Cyanobium sp. | reverse complement strand
TGTGCTGGAACAGTTTTGGGATTTCCTCGGATCCTTTCGGATCCTGTCAAAACGGAGAGGGTGGGATTCGAACCCACGGAAGGTTTCCCTTCAAACGATTTCGAGTCGTTCGCTTTCGACCACTCAGCCACCTCTCCAGCGACTCCCTAGAGCGAGCTGAAGGCTCAGCCACGGTCAGTGGAGCTTTAAGACTTTAGGCGTCAGCCGTCGCTGCTCAGAAAACCCCGCTCGCCAGTGGCCTGCCAACCGGAAGCCAGCGTCAGACGGCGGCTGGGTGAGGGGCCACTGAGCCACACCCGGCGGGCCCCGCTGCTCTGGAGCAGCTGGCGTTCCTGGGGACGGGGGCGAAAGCCCAGCCACACGCCCTCGGCGGCCCCAGCAGAGGGGCGATCCCGCTGCCGCCAGCTCCAGAGGGCCTGCCGATTGGGCAGCAGCAGCCAGTGGGCCCCGCCCACCGTGAGCTGCAGCGCTTGGCTCTCCGGAGCTAACGCCGTGGCTGCCAAGCCGGCGCTGGCCAGCCGTTGACCTTCCGCCAGAGGGGGAAGGCCATCGGTTTCGGCCGCCACCAGCCCAGCCAGCTCCTGCCAGCAGGCCGGATCGGCGGCAGGCACCGCATCGAGCAGCAACAACCAGTCGTAGCGGCTCAGGCCAAGACCGGCGCCCAATTGCTGGGCATGTCGACAGCTCAGGGCATCGCCCCGGGTGCTAATCAGGGCGCCACGGCCCTGGTGTCTGGCGAGCAGCAAGGCCCGAGGGCCGTCTTGCACCAACAGCAGGGCATCAGCCCGCAGGTGCTGCAGGTGAAGACCGGAGGTGAGCAGCAACAGGGCCAGCGCCCAACCGCGCAGTCGACGCAGGCGCGGCACCAGCAGAATGAGCAGGCCAAGGCTGAAGCCGATCAGCAGAGCGAGCGGCGGTCGGCCGCTGAACCACTGGGCCATCGGCAGGGCGGCCGTTCCCTGGGCTACGGCCAACAGAGCCTGGGCCAGCCAGGCCAACGGGGGCAGCAGCAGCGCCTGCAAAGGCGGAGCCCCAAGGCCGATCACCGCCGCCGCCATCGCCCCCAGGGTGAGAGGGGTGAGCAAGGGTGCCGCCAAGAGGTTGGCCGGCACCGCCCAGAGGGGCACCACGCCGAAATGGAGCAGCTGCAGCGGCAGGGTCCACAGGCTGGCAGCCAGGGGCACGGCCATCGCAGGAGCGAGGGCCCTGGCCAAGCGCTGCCTCCCGGTGGCTGGAAGCAAAGGAGGGGCCTCCAACACAGGGCGCAGGGCGTCTTCCAGCGGTTCAGCTGTCACCAACAGACCGGCGGTGGCCGCCACCGAGAGCTGAAAACCCACATCCTGCAGCCATTGGGGCCGCAGCATCAGCATGCCCCCAGCGCTGAGGGCCAAGAGCCCCAAGGGCCGGCCCCGCAACCCCACTTCCCTGGCGCCAAGGGCCAGGCTGCCCATCAGAACGGCCCGCACCACCGAGGGCTGCGGCCCGGCCAACACCAGGAAGAGGCCAATGGCTCCGCTCGCCAAGGCCAGCCGTCCCGCCCGACCGAAGGGCCGTGCCAAAACCAGCACGGCCCCAAGCAACACCGTGAGATGAAAGCCGGAAGCCGCCAAGGCGTGGGAGAGTCCCGACGCGCGGAAGGCCTCCCGCAGCTCCTGGGGCAGGGGCACCACCGCGCTGCCGAGCACCAGGGCCGCCAGCAGGCCTCCCCGCTCAGGCCCCGCCCCCTCAAGAAACTGCCCTGCAATCCGGCGACGCAGATCGGCGATGGGCGTGGCCGGGCGGGCGAGCACCTCCAGGGACTCCACTCGCATGCGACTCCAACTGCCTTGACGGGCCAGGCGCTCCGCGGGTCCGGCGAGCAGGGGATGGGGAGCCGGCAGAGGGCGCTGAAGCCTCCCGCTCACCCGCACCCGCCAGCCTTCCTGCAGGGGGCGGCAGGGCTGCAGCAGCAGTTCGGTGCGGCCCCCCGCTGTTTGAAGCAGCACCTGACAGTTGCCACCAGGGCGGAGCTGGGGATCACTGAGCAAACTGCCGTGCAACGCCTGGAACGTCTCAGCCCCGCTGCCGTCCAGCCGCCGCACGGGATCCTGGGGGCCGGGCTGCAGCGGGCGCTGGCCGGCCCAGAGCAGGAGAGCCACCACGAGCGCGCTGGCGATCAGCCAGGCGGTGTTGCGCGGGGGGATGTCGGCCATGGGCGGGCGGGTTGCTTCGGGAGCATTCCCAAAGCGCGACACCCTGCGGCACGACAGATCAAGGGGCCGGGGTCGAAACGCCAACGGCGTCTTCAGCCGTCGGCGCCGGCTGGGCGGCCAACCAGGCCTGCCGCGCCTCACCGCGGAGCAGAGGGAAATCGAGGATCCGTCGTTCCGCCAACCAGGCCTCGGCCACCTGTTTAGCCAGGTGGCGTATGCGAGCAATGGTGGCGGTGCGCTCGGTCACCGAGATCACCCCCCGGGCCTCCAACAAGTTGAAGGTATGGCTGCACTTGAGCACGTAGTCGAGCGCCGGGGCCGGCAGTCCCGCGGCCACCAGATCGGTGGCTTCGGCCTCATAGAGGGCAAAGAGCTGTTGGAGTCGCGTTGGATTGGCGGCTTCGAAGTTGTAGGCACACTGCCCTTTTTCAAAGGGCAGCCAGATCTCGCCATAGGTGCGCTGACCATCCCAGCGCAAATCCCAAATGCTCTCCACGTCCTGCAGATACATGGCAAGCCGCTCGAGGCCATAGGTGATCTCGATCGCCACTGGCCTGCAGTCGATGCCGCCGCATTGCTGGAAATAGGTGAACTGAGTGACCTCCATGCCATCCAGCCACACCTCCCAACCCACCCCCCAGGCACCGAGGGTGGGCGATTCCCAGTTGTCCTCCACGAAACGAATGTCGTGGTCGCGCTGGCGGATGCCCAAAGCCTCCAGAGAGGCCAGGTAGGTCTCCTGGATGCCCTCCGGCGAAGGTTTGATCAGCACCTGGTATTGGAAGTAGTGCTGAGCCCGGTTGGGGTTGTCGCCGTAGCGGCCATCCGTGGGCCGGCGGCAGGGCTCCGCGTAGGCGACGGCCCAAGGCTCCGGCCCAATCGCTCGCAGCACCGTATGGGGGCTCATGGTGCCCGCACCCTTCTCGCTGTCATACGGCTGAAGGATCAGGCAACCCTGATCCGCCCAAAACCGATGAAGCGTGCTGATGATGTCTTGAAAATGCACCGTTTTGCCGCTGCTGGATGGCCTCAGCGAGGGATGCGGATCTTCTGACCCGGGAAGATCAGATCCGGATCCTCGATCACCTCGCGGTTGGCCGCGAAGATTTCGTTGTAGCGGGCGCCGTTTCCATAGGCCCTCTCGCTGATGCCCCAGAGAGTGTCCCCCTCCTGAACCAAAACGAATTCCGATTCGGCCGCTGCGGGCTTGCTCACCGCTGAGGCCTCCACCTTGCCCACACCCTCCACGTTGCCAGCGATCAGCACAGCCTTTTCAAAGGCAGCCTGGTCGGCGGCCGTGCCGAGGATGGTGGCGACATCATCGTTGACCTCAACCTGCAGATCGCTGATGCCAGGGTTGTTTTTCTCGATGTGTTCCTTGAGCTTCGAACCAGCGTCTGGTTCGCCGTGCTTGAAGACTTTTTTGCCGATGTTGGCAGCGAAATCGAAGAGAGGAACGCCCATAAAAAAAGTCACGCATCAAGTATCAAACATCGGCGGATGGCCGTTGCGCAAGAACAAAAACGGAAGAAAGCGTTGGACCACCCTCATCGCTCAAGCCTGCAGCTCCAGGCGCCCCATGGTGCCAAAGCCCATGGGGCGATGGCGAGCACTGATGAAGCCCGCCTCTCGCGCCAAGCATTCCTGCTCTCGCCCCGTGGGAAAGCGCTGCAGGCTGGATTCCAGATAGGCATAGTGCTCGGCCAGTCCAGCCCAGCCAGCCATGGGAACCACAAGCCTGCGCAGGTAACTGCGCTGAAACTGGCTGATCCGCTCCGCTTGGGGGTCCTCGGGATCTAGTTTATTGAAATCGAGCACAGCTGCCCGGCCGCCCGGCCTCAGCAGCCGCCGCAGCTCCCTGAGGCCCGCCGCCGGATCGGCCAGGTTGCGCAAGCCATAGGCCATCGTTGCACCATCGGCCCAACCATCGGGCAAGCCGGTGGCCAACGCGTCCCCCTGCTGCCAGCGCAAGGGCAGCCAGGGCTGCTGGGCTGAGCGGCTCCTGGCCCGTTCCAGGGGGGCGACGGCGGCATCGAGTCCCACCACCACCCCACCCGGGCGCACCGCCGCCGCGAGCAAGAGCGCCAGATCGCCAGTACCGCAGCACAGATCCACAAACCGCTCACCTGGCCGTGGGCGCAGAGTCGCCAGAAGCATCCGCTTCCACTGCCGATGCAAACCGAGGCTGAAAAGGTCGTTGAGGAGGTCGTAGCTCGGGGCGATCTGCTCAAAGAGCTCACGAACGGAGGCCGGGTCGGCAGGCCTCAAAGGTTGGGCACCTCATGGCGGGTGATCGCCTCCCAGGGCAGCGCGCTGATGGCGGCGGCGCCAGCGTCAACCGAACTGGACGGGAGGGGCTCGATGGTGGTCGTGGGAAGGTAGGTGGAGAACGTTTCCGGACTGGTGAAGGTGAGCACCATCACGGTGGAGAGGCCCACTGCAGCGGAACACACCATGCATCCGGCCAACATGAGAGAAAAATCCTGCCGATCATTGGCGGATTGCATGAGGTGGAGGGCCCAGGCCACCAAGGAGATCACAGCAGCCACCATGAGAGTGGCCAACAGACACATGAGTGGCGGCGGCACCCCGAAAATGGCAGACACGGCAGGCCTGAAGAAGCGTTAAGGAACTTTTACTCATGTTACGGAGCCGAGGGGGCTCAGCGAGAGCGATTCACCTTTCCAAGGGGCGCACGGCCAGGCCCCGTTCCAGCAGCTCCTCCTTGATGGTCTCGATGGTCAGCACTCCATCATGAAGGAGGGAGGCCAGCAGGGCCGCTGCCGCCTTCCCCTCCTTGAGGGCCTCCGCGATGTGGGCGATGTTGCCCGCGCCTCCGGAGGCAATCACCGGCACATCCACCGCCTCAGCCACGGCCCGAGTCAGCGCCAAGTCGTAGCCAGCCTGAGTGCCATCCCCATCCATGGAGGTGAGCAGGATCTCTCCAGCGCCCCGATCGGTCACCTCGCGGGCCCAGGCCACCGCATCAAGGCCGGTGTTCTGGCGGCCACCCTGCACAAACACATCCCAGCCTGAGCCATCCGGTCTGCGGCGCGCATCGATGGCCACCACGATGCATTGACAGCCAAACCGCTCCGCTCCACGGCCCACCAGTTCTGGATCCCGCACGGCTGCGGAGTTGAGACTCACTTTGTCGGCTCCCGCCCTCAGCAGGGCGGTGATCCCCTCCACACTGCTGATGCCTCCCCCCACCGTGAAGGGGATGGTGACGGCCTCGGCCGTGCGACGCACCAATTCGACAAGGGTGTCGCGGCCCTGATGGCTGGCAGCGATATCGAGAAACACGAGCTCATCGGCACCGCTGGCGCTGTAGCGGCAGGCCAGCTCAACCGGGTCACCGGCGTCGCGAAGACCGACGAAGTTGACCCCCTTCACCACGCGGCCATCGGCCACATCGAGACAGGGGATGATGCGCTTGGCAACCATCGCTGAAGTGGGGGTAGGCAGCCACAGCTGGTATGGTTGCTGGGCTTTTTTCTTGCGGTCCATGTCCCAGACTGCCATCACCATCGGCTCCAAGGTCCGGGTGTTGCGCGTGCGCGACCGCATCCCGGCGGATCTGGTGGCGGCTCTCAAGGCCGATCCCACGGGAACCGTGAAGGACTATCGCGTCACCGACGGCAAGGGCATCGGCGTGGTGGTGGATCTTGCCGGCGGGGGTTCCACCTGGTTTTTTGAAGACGAGATCGCCCCTGCCTAAACCTCCGTCCCCGAGAGGCTCCGCCCTTGACTGAAAACACCGAGCCGGGAGCTGGCCCCAGCCAGTCCCCCGAGTCCATCCCTGCAGCCGGGGCGGAATCGATCCCGTCAGGCGGGGCTGCCAGGCAGCTGCTGGGAATGCGGGGAGCCAGTGAAACAAGTTCGATCTGGAAGATTCGCCTCCAGCTGATGAAGCCTGTCACCTGGATCCCGCTGATCTGGGGTGTGATCTGCGGAGCGGCAGCTTCGGGTGGATTCCACTGGCGCTGGCCCGACGTGCTTGCCTCTCTGGCTTGCATGCTCATGAGTGGCCCGCTGCTGGCTGGCTACACACAAACGTTGAACGATTTCTACGACCGCGATATCGACGCAATCAATGAACCCTACCGGCCCATTCCCTCCGGGGCCATCCCCTTAGGCCAAGTCAAGCTACAGATCGTTGTCTTGTTGCTCGCAGGACTGTTTGTGGCCTGGGGGCTGGATCGGTGGGCCGGTCATCGCACGCCTGTGCTGCTGCTGTTGGCCATGGGGGGCTCCCTGGTGAGCTTCATCTATTCGGCCCCGCCCCTGAAACTCAAGCAAAACGGCTGGCTGGGCAACTATGCCCTCGGTGCAAGCTACATCGCTCTGCCCTGGTGGGCGGGTCAAGCCCTGTTTGGCCATCTCACCTGGGCCACGGCCTTGCTCACCCTGGCTTACAGCTTGGCGGGCCTTGGCATCGCCGTGGTGAACGATTTCAAAAGTGTGGAAGGTGACCGAGCGATGGGTTTGAAGTCGTTGCCGGTGGTGTTTGGCACGCAACGGGCGAGTTGGATCAGCGCCGCGATGATCGATGGCTTTCAGCTGGCGATGGTGGCGGTGTTGATCGCCATCGGCCAACATCTGGCGGCTGTGCTGTTGGTGTTGCTGATCGTTCCACAAATCACGTTTCAAGACATCTGGCTGTTGCGGGATCCGGTGACCTATGACGTGAAATACCAGGCGAGTGCACAGCCTTTTCTGGTGTTGGGCATGCTTGTCACCGCCCTGGCCATCGGCCACAGCACCCTGATCCGCTCTGGCCTGGAGGCCTTGCCCCTGTGAGCCAGGCCTCCCCTCCCATGCGCAGAAGGCGCTCCAGCGATGAGCCTCTGGTGCCCCCCCAGCGCCTCGGTCACCCCCTTGGGCGTGGTGCGGCAGTCGCTGTCGGGTTGGGCGCTGCGGTGGCCCTGGGCCAGGGCTTCCTCACCATGGGCACCGACGCCCTGTTGCCCGATGTGGGAGGGATTCGCAGCTTCAACCGCCCCGGCACCCTCACCGTGCTCGCCGCCGATGGCTCGGTTCTCTACAAGCAGGGCCCAGCCACCCGGGAAAAGCTGCCGCCGGGAAGGATGCCTCTGTTGGTGCAGAAAGCCTTCATCGCCGCAGAAGATCGGCGTTTCTACCGGCACGACGGCGTGGATGTGGTGGGCATCCTTCGGGCCGTTGGCCGCAACATCAGCCAGGGATCGGTGAAGGAAGGCGCGAGCACCATTACCCAGCAGTTGGCGCGGATGGTGTTTCTCAGCCAAGACCGCACCCTGATCCGCAAGGCGAAGGAAGCGGCCCTGGCCGGCAAGATCGAGCGCGAGCTCAGCAAGGAGCAAATTCTCGAGCAATACCTCAACTACGTGTATTTGGGTTCCAGCGCCTATGGGGTGTCGGATGCAGCTTGGGTGTATTTCTCCAAAACGCCGGATCAACTCACTCTGCCTGAAGCAGCGCTGATTGCGGGGCTGCCGCCGGCACCCACCGTGTATTCGCCACTGGTGAATCCCGACCTGGCTCTGAAACGCCGTGCCACCGTTCTGCGCCGCATGAGGGAAGCGGGCTTCATCGACGATCGTCAGCTGAACGAAGCCACGGAAGCTCCCCTCGGTCTGAAGCCCTCTGAGCCGAAGTATTTCGTCAATCCGGCTCCATGGTTCATCAGCTGGTTGGAGCAAGAGCTGCCGAAGGTGCTCAGCAAAGAGCAGCTGGAGGTGGGTGGACTCACGGTGCGCAGCAGCCTCAATGCCAAATGGCAGGCGGATGCCCAGGCCGCGATCAAGGCCCATGCCGGAGGTGGCATGGAGGGAGCCCTGGTGTCCATGGAGCCTGGCACGGGGTTGGTGCGGGCGATGGTGGGGGGGCTCGACTGGGATCGCAGCCAGTTCAACCGGGCCACCCAAGCCCTCCGCTCTCCTGGATCCACCTTCAAGCTCTTCGCGTACACCGCAGCCCTGCGCTACGGAATGACGCCAGAAGACACCATCAGCGCCCGCACACGCTGCTACCGCGATGGGTGGCCTCCCAAACGATTCTGCATCCCGGGCACGGGCGGCGCCATCACCCTCAAAGAAGCCGTCACCCGTTCCGTGAATCCGGCAGCGGTAGCCACGGCCGAGAAAGTGGGCTACCCCCGTGTGATCGACACGGCCCGCCAGCTGGGCATCACCGGTGAGATCGGGGAGTACCCCGCGATGGTGCTGGGCTCAAACGAGAAAACCGTGCTCGAGATGACGGCGGCCTACACTGCCATCAACAATCGGGGGCTCTATGTGGCTCCCACGCCGTTTGAGGAGATCCTTGGCCCCGATGGCAAGCGGCTCTACAGCCGGGCTGCCAAGGCCAAGCCCCCCCGCCGGGCGGTGAGCAGCGATGTGGCCGACGCGATGACCTACATGCTGCAAGGCGTGGTGGACAGGGGCACCGGCACAGGAGCTGCCCTGCCCGACCGGCCAGCCGCAGGCAAAACAGGCACCGCGGAAGGCGCCCGCGACCTCTGGTTCATCGGTTCGATCCCCCAACTCACCACTGCCATCTGGTATGGCTACGACCAGAACTGGAAAACGGGCAGCAGCAGCGCACAAGCGGCGTATGCCTGGGGCTCGTACATGCGTCAGGTGATCAAGGATCTCCCCGTGAAGGAGTTCCCCCCCAAGCCAGAGCTCACCAGCAAATTCGTTCCTTACGTTCCCCCCAAGAGCAGGCGCGGGGAAGCCGGAAAAACCTCCTCCCGGGAGGGGCGCTGGGATGGTCCGGCTCTCGTTGATCCATCACCAGGGCTCGGGGAGTCGGAACGGAACTGGGAGCCTCCCACCAACGAAGGTGCCAACCAGGGCCGCACCTGGGAACCGGAGGAACCTCAGCGCTGGCAGCCCCAGGACGAGCCAGCCCGTCCCCAGACACCAGCGGCCTCCGAACCTCCCCCTCCCTCCCCTGCCGATGCCCCCGCCACGCCACCTGCGGCAGCGGAGGCCTCAGCCCCGATCACGCCAGCGGCGCCCCTCCCACCGTCTCCACCGCCCCCACTGCCGCCTTCGATCCCACCACCGCCACCCCCGCCGCTGCCCTGATCCGCAAGAACGGCGGCATAAAATCCATCTCCTTCCCCCGGGTGGGGCCACCATTGCCGCTCCTTCATCCTCTGCCAGTGAGGTTGATGCTGCATCAGGAGCTCAATCCGCTCCTGGTTTTCGCTGGGATGCACTGTGCAGGTGGCATAAACGAAACGGCCCCCCGGCGCCAACAGGGGAGCCAGGCTGTCCAGCAGAGCCTCCTGCAAGGCGGCGAGCTCCGCCACGCTCGCGGGAGTTTGCCGCCAGCGTGCATCGGCATGGCGAGCCAGGGTGCCCAAGCCTGAGCAGGGAGCATCCAACAAAATGCGATCAAAATGCCCGCGCCAATCCGGACGTCGCGCGAGCAAACAGGTGGCGTCCGCTGCCAGGGGGTGCACGGCGTGCAGTCCCAGCCGTGCGGCATTGGTGCGGAGCCGCTGGAGCCGGGCATCTGAACGATCGACAGCCCACACCTCCCCCTGATCGCCCATCCGTTCGGCGCAGTGGGTGGCCTTGCCGCCGGGGGCGGCGCAGGCATCGAGGATCCTTTCGCCTGGCTGGGGATCGAGCAACAGCACGATGCGTTGGGCCTGCCGGTCTTGCACGCTCCAGTGGCCCTCGCCGTAGCCCGGCAGAGCGCGCAGATCGCCAGGACGATCGAGCAGGGTGAGACCTTCAGGCAGGTCGGGCAGCGGGGCGGCGCGCAGGCCGGCCTCCGCCAATCGGGCGATCAGCGTGGCCTGGTTGGTGCGCAGGGGATTGAGGCGCAGATCGAGGGGCGGCGGAGCGTTGCAGGCGAGGGCGAAGGCCTCCGCTTCGCTGGCAGGGCGCCAGAGGAGCAGCTGTTGGGCCAGCCAAAGGGGGAGGGAGTGGCGCAGGGCCAGGGAGGCCGCGGCGTCGGCCGGCAGGCTCAATCCCTGCCAGGGCGAAGCCTGAGGCGGCAGGGGCTCCCGCAGGCGCAACACATTGCGCAGCAGGCCGTTCACCACGGGGGCCAGCCGCTCCAGGCCGCCCTCCCGGGCCAGCTGCACCGTGGTGCTTACGGCCGCCGCCGCGGGCACCCGCTCCAAAAACAGGAGTTGGTAGAGGCCCACATGCAACAGCCAGCGCAGCTTGGGCGGCTGCCGATCAGCCGACACTCGCCCCTGGGCAGTGATCCAGGCATCGAGCAGGGCCCGCTGGCGGATGGCGCCGTAGGCCAAATCCGTCGCCAGGGCCCGATCCCGGGGCGGCAAGGGAGAGCGCTGCAGGGCCCGGTCGAGGGCAGCATCCGCGTAGGCGCCGGCGGCAACAGCCTGCAGCACGGTCCACACCAAACGACGAGGCGGCAGGCCGGAGGGCTGTGGGGCCGCAGAACTCCCCAAGGGCATCG